>VYCT01000342.1 GCA_009843785.1 Candidatus Poribacteria bacterium
GGCCCGTCGTCAATATTAACTTTTCCCTGCGCAAATGCCAAGTGTGAAGTTCCAATAACCAACGTAAAAACAACGACTATCGTAAGTATGAGTAGGTAAAACCTTTTCATTAAAATTTGCCTCCTTATGGACAATGAAAAACGCGAAAGTAGATTTAGGAAATCCGCGTGTTACGTCAGAAAGTTAAGTAAATCTGGTTCTACAGTGAAACCTAAAAATAAATAGACACTTCCCTTCCGCGGTAGGCACGGTTTCCTAACCGTGCCGGCACCAAGTCCCTCATTAATTCCGAGATCCACTATAATTTCAGTTAATCCGAAAACGGAATATCTCTGGATTTCAACTTGATTTGCCCCCATGTTGTAGTTATAGAAGTATTCGCAGGATTGACAGCAAGCGCACGACTTGTAGCGGCACCGTTCATGCCGATTAAGGTATACCCATTCCCTGATTCATCTTCAAACCGATCTGCCCCTGCTTTGTCATTAAAATTCCAGAGTGCCAACGTGTGTTTATCGCTTGAGAAACGCTGCGGCGGATCAAACGGTGAGGTCCCCACCTCGGCAGGTAAATCATATCGAGCGATATCTGAAAACCTTATTGCATCAATTTCGCCATGAAAGTAAGGTATAAGTTGGACTAATTCTTTTTTTGCAAAGCCGCCCACACAGAAATGTTTAAACCATTCAGGGAAACGCAGATCCCCAGTTATTACGTTCAAAAAGCCCCTTTTCTCTCCGCGAACGATTTGATCATTGTATGCCAAATACAACGTGCTGTCCGTGAAGATGATTGCCATATAGTTCCATTGATCCTTTTTGATAGGAGCATCACTACCTCTGGGACCGTGCGCTCCTACGCCTTCAAGATATGCTGTACCATAGGCACACACTTCATCCTTCCCACCGATCGGATCCCTCCTACAATTATTATCTCTTTGCAATCCGAAGCGAACTTGCTGACTCAGGATAATATTTGACTTTCCTGGTTCCGGCTTAGCTTTCGGATAGAACCATACCTCAACTGTAAACGCATCGGTATTTCTGGGGATAATATAGCCGTGTTCGGCAAGTGGGAGGATCGCATAGTCATCCTCACCATCGAGCATCAAAACACCACCCGAAGGCTGAAAAGAAAATACTGGCACAACTAAATTCAGCAAAAACACCACACTGAGTAGAAACTTACAACTAATAAACATCAAAAACCCCTTTTTTCCGAAAATTATTATCAAGAAGATGTCTGCAGCTATTTCTTTTTATTCTCTTCAAGCGAGATGTAAAACAGTCCCATCTTTTTAGCACCACTGATCAGAGCAGTAGCACTATAGAGTTTATCGTTAGCGATGACGAGCTCACTGATTGTATTTGGCACTTCCGAAGAAATCTGTTCCCACTGTGCCCGCGTATTCAAACGATAACTGCCAGCATTGCCTGCACCATAAACTGTTGTGCCATCCACGGCAAATTTGTCTATGACGACGCGTGTACCCATTCCATCCGTAAGCACGCGCCAGTTTTCCCCAGTTCGCGAAGTCACGACACCATTATCTGTTGCAACATAAACCGATGATCCTGCAAAGATTACATCTTCAAAGTGAGTGAAACGGAGCGGTAAGGTTGGTGTGACATCTCTCCAACTCTCCCCTTCATCAAGCGATTGAAATAGCTGACCATCCCATTTGCCAGCGTAGACGGTTTCTCCTGAAACCGCTAATTTGAATACCTGGATGGATGTCTCAGAATGATTATCCTCTATTAATCCAGTGCTTGTCCACTCTGGATCACCGAGTTTCCATTTGAAAAGTTCTCCTATGTATTCTATATAAAACACATTACGACTCGCCGCAGCAGTCTCAGTTCTCAGACGAGATACGTGACGATAGTCTCGCTCTTTTGACTCATATTTTTCATCAGCAAGTTTATAACGGTCAAAAATGGGGACACCTTGAATCGGAATGAACCTATCGCCATCGGTAGATAAACGGAAAATTCCGACATTGGCTCCTGTAGGGCCTCCAGTTAAAAGAGAATAAAGAATGTTGCCAACAACTATCAGTTTTAAATCAACGGTCACACTGGTACGGAACGGACTGAATCCAGCTTTTTGTCTATCCGTCGGAACTATTTTCCAAGACACGCCCGCATCCGTTGATTGATAAACTTCATAGCCATTATGGGCGTATAATCTATTGTTAAAGGCGACGATATCAACTATAACAGTTCCCATCATCCCGTTCATAAATAGGTGCCATGACGCACCACCGTCAGTCGTGCGATGAATCCCGAACATGTTGGCTTTGTAACACGTTTTCTCGTTTACTATCACAGCTGGAAGGCGGCTTCTCCGCCGAAAATTTATGTCGCTTGCAAGTTGGGTCCAAGTTTGCCCACCATCTATTGAACGAGATTGCGCGAGCCCCAATGCCAAGAGCGTCTTACCAGCCGCTAAAACCGTTATACCCGCCGGTGGGCCTGTAGGAAGATATTGATTTTGATGCCATATTTCAGTCCACGACGCGCCCAAGTCAGTTGAATGGAAAATTTTGGCAAAATGCCACCTATTATTTCGCATTACCTCTCCTATCTCACTTGGCGTTAATCTCACCAAAAACTCGTGTCCTATTCCAGCATAAACATTATGCCCTGAGACTGCCAAGGAACAGACGGCTCCGGATGTATCCAGTGGCAATTTTTCCCAGATGCCTGAATCGAGACGGTAGAGACCGTTTTCTGTACCCGCAAATATCGTTTTTCCAACAGTAGCAATTGTGGAAATCTTTTCGGAAACCGTCAACCCGTCGTTAAGAGGACTCCATTGCGCACCACCATCTGTGGATCGGAAAATCCCTCTATCTCTAAGGGCAAGATACATCGTAATAGACACTTGTGAACTGGACGCTTCTTCGGCATCTATAATGACGAGTTCAACAGCATCTCCCTTGGGTCGCGAACCCAGGGACCGCCATGTCTCACCCTTGTTATCCGAAGTAAATATCTCGTCAGTAGCAACAATATAAAGCCCACCACTATGCTCTGCCATCGGCATCAAAGATTCGCCAATCGGGAGACTCGCGTCAACGCGTGTCCATGCAGTCGCATCTGCCGTTAATCTGTATATCCCCGTTTGTATAATGGCATAGACGCTCCCGTCAGACATAGCAAAGATATTGCGGACAGGGCCCGCTGGTGGTCCGTTTCCCTGCATCCACTGTGCTGTAAAAAACTTGGTGGCATTCTCCGATGGAATAGATGTTGAAATTACATTAGAAACTTCGGAGCCGGCACGGCTGGTTTTGCCGGGATTGGGATCACGTCCAACCTGATTTCGCACAGCGGGTTTCGCGGGTATATCAAGGACGATAGGGGCATCAACGATTTCAATCGTCGGTTCAGATTGTGCTTCAAAACTGTACGGTTTCTGGAAGCGGGTAAGGTATCGGTTGCTCGCCCCGAGAAGTAAAGCGATCAAAACCGCAACCGTACCTAAAGCCATCCATGGAAGGAACGGTTTAGCAGCCGGAGACGGAGTGGGTTTCATGTCAGCAACTTGTCGCATGACATTCTCGCCCAAACTCGACGGTATTCGCACGCCACCGAAAACTTCCTGGATCATCAGTTCCTCGTCCTCTTGCAAACGCTTCCGTCCCCGACGAAGCCTACTTTTAATTGTACCCACGGACACCCCTAAAAATTTTCCGATCTCTTTGGCAGCCATTTCCCCGAGATAATAGAGTGTCACCACTGTGCGTTCGCTCTCTGGAAGCTTCGCGAGCAGCTTTTTGACGAGTTCACGCCGATGCTCGGTGCGTTCCGTTTCCCGCGCTTCTGATACATGATGTATATAAGAGGATCTTTCGACTTCTTCCACAGGTGTGTCCTCCAGCGATTCCGTTATGAGCTTTCTCTTCCGACTCCAATCAATGCAAAGCCGATCCGCAATGACATACAACCATCCAGCAAACTGATTGTGATTCTTGAGCGTTGAGAGTTTTTTGTATGCCTGAAGGAAGGTGTCTTGCGTAATATCTTCAGCAATGTGAAAATCCCCGAGCTTTCGCCATACAAGCGCGTGCACGCTTTTCTGGTATCTTTGGAGCAAGATACCAAATGCCGCATCGTCGCCCGATAAGGTTCTCTGAATCAGTTGAACATCGTCTTCTCTTTCCACGAGATCCCCCCTGATGAAAAGATGGCAGCGCGTTCTATGCACTCAAAGACTGAAACTGAGGTGGAGTCTTGTAATACCATCTCTGAAATTTTATATTCCATTCGCATCGTTTATGAAGTGTGAACATTCAGTTCGCCCCAGGCCCGGTAGGTGCGGTTTGCAACCGCACCGGACTTCGTCAATAAATTACTGAATTAACTTTTTATCTTCATCTAACCACACCGAGCCTGTTATGTCAAGTGTTCACAGCCTATGAAAATTTCAAGTTCAAAACGATTCTGACTTAACTTGACCCCATGTCGCCGCTAAAGAAGTGTTTGGTCGAATCTCAAACCCACCTTCAGGAGCACCCTCAAGATTAACACCCGTTCCACCAAGCGTAATGGCACCATTCATGCCGATGAGCGTCTTCCCATTCCCCGATTCATCTTGAAAATGATCGGACCCTTCCTCGTCATTAAAATCCCAGAACGCTAACGTATGCACATCACTCTCGAAACGATGCGGCGGCTCAAACGGCGAGAACCCTTCTTCGGCGGGCAAATCATACCGGGCGATATTTGAAAATCTTATCGCATCAATCGCACCATGAAAGTACGTCTTTCGCGATAACACCTGTTCATCTTTCATTATCAACCAGTCTTCAATATATCCGCCTACAAAGAAATCTCTAACCGCTTCGGGGATACGCAGCTCCCCAGCCACGACGTTCATAATCTCAAATTTTCCGCTGTTAACAATCTGATCGTTGTATGCGAAATAAAACGTGCTGTCCGTGAAAATGACTGCCAGATAGTTCCATTGATCCGTCTTGATGACAGCATCAATGCCTGTAATGCCTCTTGCTACACCTTCAAGATACGCTAAGCCATAGGAACAGACTTGGTCTTTCTTACCGAGTCTACCCCGACACCTATCCTCACTTCCGGTCAACCCAAAGACAATTTGCTGACTGAGAATAATATGTGCCTCTGTTGGCTCCGGCCCAGATTTCGGATAGAACCACACCTCAACCGTAAAGGCATCGGTATTTCTGGGAAAAATATAGCCGTGTTCCGCAAGTGAGAGGATCGCATAGTCATCCTCACCATCCAGCACCAAAACACCACCAGAAGGCTGAAAACAAAATACAGGCAAAGTTAAACTCAGCAAGAACACCATACTGAGTAGCAATTTACAGCTCATATACATCAAAAATCCTCAAAGTAAATGGGTTCGTCGTCGCGCAATTCTGCAACGTGCATTATTGCGCATTACGTAAGTTCCAATTAAGAAACGCGATACGTTTTACACCCTCTATTATTAAAGACGAATTTTGAGTCAGAAAAGATGCATCCTAAAAAAAAAATCGAATACCAACGCCACAAACCCATATAGCCAGTAGGATAGGAGCCTCTTAAACTCATAGAAAAAAATCGCGAACAATCCCGTGAACATCTTTAGAAAAGACGCACACTGCCAAACTATTTGAAAACAGTCTTTTGACAATTTGGGTTTTTTATGGTATACTATAACTCACTTTTGAGTAGTATATATTAAGTCCATCTTTACCATCATCACAATTTATCCG
>VYCT01000124.1 GCA_009843785.1 Candidatus Poribacteria bacterium
CTATATTACAAAAACTAACATAAAGGATATAATATAATGTTTATCAAAAACCCTCCAAAAGACTGGTATTCTGATACGAACATGGTCTATAGTTGTCAATACCACGTCATCTGGTGTACGAAGTATAGGCGTAAGGTTTTAGACGAGGCTATTCAAAAACGTTTGCACCACCTAATCTGCTCAAAACAAACAGAGTTAGATTTTAAAGTGCGTGCCAGTGACATAATGGAAGACCATGTTCACCTAATCCTTGAGAATAATCCTAAAGTGCCGATTACCCGGATTGTCGGATTACTCAAAGGTTATAGTTCAAAAATACTACGAGACGAGTTCCCACACCTCAAATCACGGTTGCCTTCTCTTTGGACGCGCTCTAAATTCATATCGTCCGTTGGTAGTGTATCCCTAAAAGTCGTCAAGGCATACATTGAGGATCAAAAGAGTGTCTAAATCCCAAAATGACTACCTCACTTATATTGTTGCGACTGCGAAACCTACAGAGCGACTTGACGGGATTAATCGTCTTGGCGGACAGATATATTCTAAAACTTTGTCTCTTGCGTTGAAAACACATAAACAAAAGGGTTTTTGGATTTCAGATAGTGGACTCAAAGCATATCTGAAATTCAAAAGGTATCCTTGCCAAGCACATTCTGTGCAGGCGATTATTGACGACTATTGCGGTGCAAGACGTTCTTATACCATTTCTAAAAGTTTATATTACATTAACCTGAAACCATCTCTACCCAGGCCCGGTAGGTTCGGTTTCCTAACCGAACCGGGCATGATTCAAAAATGGTGGCATTTTAAGATGGATCCTCAATTAGATTTGGTATTACGATTTCTCCGAGATTATGCACCTTTTTCGTTGATAAATTGTTTCATTAATAATAGGACTTACGCAAATCCCTCGTAGGCATCAATCTGAAAATTTCAGATTTTTCGTAAATTTTTCAAATTATGCGAATTTTCAGCCCAAAGTTTCGTCTTTAATAATAGAGGGTATGAACCGTATCGCCCCGCGTAACGTTACAAGATTCGGTATGGGTGGATACGGACATGACCTAACTGTTCTTTAGGAGGGCACCTCATGGAAAGAGAAAGCGATGTTCAACTCATTCAGAGAATATTATCGGGTGATGAAGCAGCGTTTAGCATCTTAGTCGACAAGCACCAGAAAGGGGTCCATGCCCTTGCGTGGCGGAAGGTCGGCGATTTTCACGATGCCGAGGAGATTACACAGGACACGTTCCTTCAGGTGTACAAAAAATTACCGACACTTAAAGACCCCTATAAATTTGCTGGGTGGCTGTATGTCATCGCAAACCGGCTCTGTATTGATTGGATACGAAAGAAAAATCTTGCGATACAATCGCTGGAGGACACACCTGTGGAAGACATTGAGAAATCCTCTTATACCCATCACGTATTGGAGCAGTCGGAGATAGCTAGCTCCGAACATCGCCGTGAGCTCGTCAAAAAACTTCTCGCAAAACTACCAGAGAGTGAACGGACAGTCATGACGCTCCATTATCTCGGCGAAATGACGGTGAAAGAAATTAGCAAGTTCTTAGGGGTCTCAGTTAGTGCAATTCATAACCGACTGTATCGGGCACGCAAACGGTTACAGGCGCAAGAAGAATCTCTCGTTCAAGAAGTTCTCAGCAGCGTGCAGATACCGGCAAGTGTCAAACAAAACATTATGCGGCGGGCAGCCGACATAAACCTTACACCGCCCCCGGCTTCAAAACCGTTGCTCCCATGGGTAGCTTTCGGCACCGCCGTGGTTTTGGTTGCCTTATTGATCGGTGTGAGCAATCAACACCTCATCCGTTTTCAGTGACCCTATAGTTTCGAGGCAGCATCTGAACCCACCATTGATATCGTTGATACCGATATCGTTCTTGATATTGTGTCAAAACCTGCTGCGCGAAATCAGGCGGGACGTGCGACACTTACGCGTAAAATCAGCGGTGCCAGCACACAAGTTTCTGACACAGGGTCAACGCCCAACACACTTAAAAATTCACGGAGGCAGCTGTCAGTCATGGAAAAGGTCCAAACGCGTAGCCTGCCTTCCATTACGGGGCCTTGGGCAGAATGGTTCGTCAATAAACATCATCTGTCCTATGCAGAGATGCGAGCATCTCACGATCTGTTGTGGAGTCCTGAGTTTGGATTACGTTTTCAAAGAACAGATGAAGGTGTTTCACTGGTCGGGGATTGGATAGCAGCACGTAGACAGCAAGAAGCGTTGCTTGATTTAAATCCGAATATGATACTCCTATGTGAGGTGAATATGCGAGGGGCTGATCCGGAGTCACCCTTTTTGAAAGCACTTTATAGTGGTGATGATTTTCCATGGGTCAAAGACGACTCGGGTGAAATAATGCGTGGCGCACCCGCGGCGCAATATAAAAATTTACTCATAGATTTTACACACCCGATCACCCAAGATATTATTGTTGCACAAGCCATCGCTGTTGCTAAAAGTGGGTTATGGGATGGTATCCTTTTCAGTTACTGGAGTGAAAAAAGAGTTGTACTTAAAGGTTACCGTTCTTATGAGGCAGAACAGAACGCTCGAGAATCCATTCTCCAACGCATTCGTGATGTTGTCGAAGACGATTTTC
The DNA here is from genome assembly GCA_009843785.1 of Candidatus Poribacteria bacterium. Lineage (GTDB taxonomy): Bacteria > Poribacteria > WGA-4E > WGA-4E > WGA-3G > WGA-3G. Next base: position 2,634 of record VYCT01000124.1, read on the forward strand.
TGATAATTGTTGGAGGCAGTGGCAAGTTGCGTTTTGGGGCACCTTATATCAACGGTATTATCCTGTACAGCGACCCTCAAGATTTTAGTAATGATCAACGGACGGGGCTTATGGAGCTCGAAAGTAGCTTGCTCTGGGCAGAAAAAAATCTACGGGAACCGAGAATCAATTATTTGCAAGCCAAAGGGATTGGAAGCGAATTGCCACTGAGTCCAACGAACCAGCAGGCAATGCGTTGTTTAACAACCCTTTCCCTGACGCATTCCGACGGATATTTTCTTTATACCATGGGCGTTGACTGGCGAGAACCGCACCCGCACGATGATCTCTATCGGAATTTTCCTCATAAAGGTGCGGATTGGGATTATTGGAGACAGCATACGAATTCACACGATACTTTTCTACACGCGCATGGAGACACCCATTATTGGTATGATTTTTGGGATGCAGATCTCGGACATCCGATAACGGATAAGGGGCGGTTGTACCTGAACCGAGACGGTTTATTCATCCGCAAGTTCACTAACGGATGGGTAATTTACAACCGCAGCGGGAAATCACAGAAAATCCAACTACCGGCATCTGCGACCGGTGTCGCCAGTGGTATCACTAGCACATCACACAGCGTCCCAGATTTAGACGGTGAGATCTATTTGAAGTCGGTTTCATCACCAACCGATGCCAACAACGATAGTATTGATAAATACATGAAAAAGGATTAACAATGAATAAAATAAAGTCTATTTTACTTTTTTCAATTATTGGATCAACCTTAATTTTTTCAGTTTTAGCTTCAGTTATTGTAGGCGTTGCGAACGCTGAAGATTCAGCACAACGGGCGTATCCCGTCCTTGAAGAAAACTGCTTTCCATGTCACGGGAACTTAGGTGACTTCAAAGAAACACTGTTTATCGAGGAGTATAATTCACTCATTCAAAGTGGAAGTGTCGTGCCCGGTCAACCGGGTGAATCCGAGTTATACAAAAGACTCCTTGGCCCCACGGAGAACGGTGCCCAGATGCCACCGAATCGACCACCATTGACAGACAAGGCAATTGGAATCATTCGGATATGGATTGAAAATGGTGCCTCTGATTGGAATGTTGTGGATGGCAACAGAAATTTTATCACGCCTAAAAGGATCCTTGAAACGATTCAGCACCATATAGAGACGTTACCGATACCGAATCGTGCTTTTGCCCGTTATTTTTCAATAACCCACCTCTATAATGCGGGTCTTCCAACTGAACCTTTACAATCCCACGCTCTCGCGCTCTCTAAACTGGTAAATAGCCTCTCTTGGGGCGCAGACCTTGTGAATCCCGAACCGATCAATGCAGAACAGACACTTTTCTATATCGACCTACGCAATTACGAGTGGGACATCAATGACTCGTGGACACATATAGAGAAGCATTACCCTTACAATATAAAATATGAGGGCGCAGATCAAACAGACTTACGAGATTTATTCATAAATTTACAATCTGAAATGGATTGTGAAGTTCCGTTCGTTAATATGGACTGGTTCATTGGGAAAGCGTCCGAACCATCCCTGTACAATGAAATTCTCGCGATGCCGGACACAGACACAGCACTGGAAACACTATTGGGCGTGGATGTGATAGACAATCTAAAAAACCATCCTGGTGTGCGTGTGTGGCGCGCAGGTATCAAAGACTCGGGTGTTTCCAGGCACAACCGTGTCGTAGAACGCCACAAAGCTCGGTATGGTGCTTATTGGAAAAGTTACGACTTCGCGGGAAGTGACGGTAAACAAGACATATCCGTGCATCCACTCTCTTTCAATTACGATGGTGGCGAAGTCGTCTTTAACCTGCCGAACGGTTTACAAGCATACCACCTCTTTGATGCAAAGGGCATGCGTCTTGATTCCGCACCAACAGAGATTGTTTCTAACCAAGACGCAAGTGATCCGGCTGTCTATAACGGCATCTCCTGTATCGACTGTCATACAGACGGGATGAAACCTTTTACAGATGTCATCCGACCTGTCATCGAAGCCGCACAAAACCCCATTTACGACAAAGATTACGCCCTACGGCTCTATGTAGAGCAAGCTGTCATGGATAGTTTGGTGCAAGATGACACTGAACATTTTCTAACGGCTTTGACGAAAACGGGGAACTCGTCAGAAGGGAGTGAACCGATTTCACGATTCCATGGAATATACAACCATAATGCTTTAGACGCTGCACACGCTGCCGCAGCCGTAGGACTGCCAAAAAACGTGTTTTTGTCAAAAATACGAGAAAGGGCTGATCTCGGGGTGTTTTTGGTGGAGGGCGATGTCGTCAAGCGCGATACATGGACATCAATTTTCGATGCTGTTGTGCACGCACTCAATCCCCCCGTTGTTGTGTCTATACCCGATGTAGATCCACCGGGAACTGGAGACATCACAAGTCATCCTGATGATGCAGTCTACATCCCGGATCCGAACCTCCGCGCGGCACTCGCGAGAATGCTGGGTCAACGTGTTGATGCACCAATTACCGTTAGCCAAATGGAACAATTCACTCATTTCACTGGGCGTGGACATACCAAAAACGGCGTATACGTCGAAGGAGAGGCACTCACATTAGTTAATAAAGGCATTAAAGATTTAACAGGATTGGAATATGCCATAAACCTTAAAGAACTATCTGTGGGAGAAGGTCGGGAGGAATTTAGAGGTAATGGCATCTCAGATCTAACACCTATATCCGGTCTTACGCAATTAGAGAGCTTAGGTATTGGTGGTATTGGTAATTATGTTTCGGATTTATTGCCGATCGCAAATTTAACAAACATAAAACATTTGGATTTGGGAGGCAGTCCTATCTCTGATCTCTCACCGATTGCCAATTTTACACAATTAGAAACTATCAGTTTTGACGATAGTGTTCCGTTGACGGATATTTCAGTGTTAGCAGATATGGAAAATTTGAGAGCCGTTTTCATGTGGGGGCCACGATTCAGAGATATGTCTCCGTTGGTAAATCTTCCCAATATTGTAACTATGAGCCTCTGTGGTAACGACATATCAGAAATTCCGTCTTTATAGTAGAT
>VYCT01000261.1 GCA_009843785.1 Candidatus Poribacteria bacterium
AAACCGAACCTACCGGGGGTTGAAAGTGTAAACTTATTTTTCGATTTTACTATAATATCTTGCTTGAGCAGAGGTTATAGGAGGCTAAAAAATGGATCTGACACTTGCCCTAATTATCGTAGGTTTACTTAGTGGACTATCGCTGTTTTTAGGCATAAGATTGTTGACACTGAGTGATCGTATTTCTAATGAGTTGCGTGAGTCGCGTAATGAATTGCGAGAGGCTCGTGCCGAGAGCGATCGTATTTCTAATGAGTTGCGTGAGTCGCGCGTCAAGAATGAACGCGCCTCTAATGAGTTGGCAGAGGCGAATGCTGAGAATGAACGTATCTCTAACGAATTGAGAGAGGCTCGTGAAAAAAACCAGAACCTCTTTGAAAGTAATGAAAACGCGCTGTGGCTCCTCTATCTTTTACAATTGGCGTTGCAGATGTATAGCACTGTCTTTCATGACGAACAGCAACAGTTAAATCGCCTGCGCAGGGGCTATCAGAATTTTGTTGACGAAGTAAAGAGCAAAAGGGATCGGAGGCTTATGAGGAAAGGGGTTTTCATTGTCCTAAATCTTATACCTGGGGTTTCGGTTTTATCCGACTTAGGTGATATTTTAAGTGATATTGGTGATATTGGTGATCTCAGTGAGATCGCTGAGGTAGCAACAGAGACTAATAATTCTGAATTAGAGGACTTAAAAGTCGATAGTGACGATCCAATGACACTGAATATTTCCTCGGCTTCTGCCAGAATCTTTTTGGGGATTTCAATAGAAAAGCAGACATTCAAGGATTCTGATACACGCTATCCTGAGGCACAGGGAATTGATTTTGTCAACACTATTAAGCGTTTGGAAGAAGAGACGGAATCCTATACGCCTGCCGAACGCAAAGAGATAATTACCCGCATTGCTGTCAACTTTGGGGAATTTGGTATTGAATATTACCGTTCTGAAGAAGCCGGTGGGCTCCCTCGGGCAGAGAATTCTTCCAATTCGCAGAAGACAGAATATAATACTTTTTGAAAATGATTACATACTTTCTTAAACGGGCGAGGGGACCTCACCCCTACGCGTTGTGTTTTAAGGGCAAGTGTATGGGTAATTACAAATTTTACATTCTTAATTAATAGGCGAACATTTCTGATGAAAACCAAAACCAACCTTTTCGGACGCTGCTGCATCGCAGGATTGTAGGTTGGGTTGAACGCAGTGAAACCCAACATATTCATCCAATCTAACCTATCATTTTAGTCGTGACATAGCAGTAGTGCGATTTTAAGGAGATATTTGATGAAAACGAGTTTGTGTATTTTAGCGATACTTCTCGCTGGTTTATTTCTCATTTCCATGATTAGCTGCAGCGAAACCACTGACGATGATGTCGCAGAAGCAGTTGATGACACAACGGTTGTAGATATCCCTGATGCGACTCTGCGTGCAGCGATTGCATCGGAGCTTGAGATTCAAGACGATGCCTCTATTACCGTGGATGATATGCTGAAACTGACGCACTTTGATACTTCTACAGATACTGATATAGTCAATCTAACAGGACTTGAATACGCAACAAATCTGGTAGACTTGGGGCTTGATCACAATGCGATCGTAGACGTATCGCCACTCAAAGAACTCACAAAACTTGAGGCGTTGGGACTGGGCTTCAATGCGATAATAGATGTATCACCACTCAAAGAACTCACAAAACTTGAGGCGTTGGCACTTGGCAACAATGCGATAGTAGACGTATCACCACTCAAAGAACTCACAGAGCTGAAGTGGTTGGAACTTAATGACAATGCGATAGTAGACATATCCCCCCTAAAAGGGCTCACAAAACTTGAGGAGTTTTTCCTTTATAATAATGCGATAGTAGACGTATCGCCACTCAAAGGACTCACAGAACTGAAGTCGTTGCTCCTTGAGGACAACCCTCTGAGTCAGGAGTCCGTGGAGATACATATCCCTGCAATTAAGGCAAATGGGACAACCGTTATCTACGATTAGGTTGCACGGCTACAAACACGAGCATTGTGGGGTACTCCAGTGCTTGCGTCTACCGTGGATAGATCACCACAAGCCAGTTTCTTACCGCCACGTGTGACAGGATACAAAAAATCCACGTCATCTGCGTAATCCGTGAAAATCCGCGATTCAAACAGAAAGGAGAATATTTCTGATGAAACCTAAAACCAACCTCCTCGGATGCTGCTGCATCGCAGTCGTCCTGCTGATCGTCCTGATAGGCTGCGGCGAAGACGCAGTAGAAGAAGACCCGGTCGAGTTCGTGCAGGCGATCCCTGCCAGCGGCAGCGAAATCCAACCAGACGCGACGATTATTGTGAGTTTTGACAGCACACCCACCGGTGTGCAAGTAACAGGTGCGAAATTCTCGGTCTCCGGTGCAAATGTGACGATAACCGGTCCGTTCACTGCTGGGGCACTAAATCTTGTTATCACGTGGTCAGACGGTGCCGCGTCGCTCGCCTATAATGTTAAGACACCTGTTGCAGCAGGGAATACGTCCGATCCGAGTGAACCGAACACCCCTGCCGCACCGCCAGAGGGGATGGTGCTGATCCCTGCGGGTGAGTTTGATATGGGCAGCAACGATGCGGAGGCGCGAAACGACGAACAACCCGTTCGTAAGGTCTACGTAGATGCGTTCTATATGGATGAGACGGAAGTTACGAACCTACAGTTCAAGGAGTTCCTGCTTGAGAACCCGCGCTGGCAAAAGGGCCGTGTGAACGCACAATTTGCCAATGTTGATTATCTCCATTTCTGGAACGGTAACAACTATCCGCAGGGCAAGGCGAACCATCCTGTAGTTTATGTGAGTTGGTATGCGGCGATGGCTTATGCGGAGTGGGCAGATAAACGGTTACCGACAGAGGCGGAATGGGAGTACGCTGCGCGTGGCGGTTTGAAAGGGAAGAAGTATCCGAACGGAAATACTATCACTGCGCGGGATGCCAACTTCGATCATAATGTCAAGGATACCACCCCTGTGGGGCGTTACCCTGCGAACGGTTACGGTTTATACGACATGGCGGGTAATGTGTGGGAGTGGTGTTTAGATGAATACGATGCTGAGTTCTATTTCACATTTCCTCGGAATGGTGTTGTGCGTAACCCGTTGTCAGGCGCGAACAGTGTTGGGTGGATACTTGATAACTATACAAATATAAAGTTAAACCGCGTGTTGCGCGGCGGTTCCTGGCCCGATAATGCGAATGTCGTGCGGGGCGCCCGCCGCACCGACGTTACGCCTACGAATACGCGCTACTACTACGGTTTTCGTTGTGCGAGGGCTGTTGAGTAATTACTTAACACTTAAATACTTAACCCCTTATTCCCCACCTGCGTAGCAGGTGGGGCAGCCCCAAAATCGGGTATTCCTTAACTGATAATTACGACTTATGCGAATTGTTTGAGAGTCGGTATTATTCACGCGGATTTTGTAGCGTAGACTGTTAGTCTGCGTTATAAGAAGCACAACCTAACAGGTTATGCTACAACATCGATAATTATGTTAAAAAATGGCACCATCAACCGTTCAAGCCGTTCCTAAACTCTACGATGTGATTCTGTGGTTGATGGGACGCGTGGAAAAGTTTCCACGCTCCCAAAAATTCACACTCGGCGATCGAATCGTCAACATCTCACTTGATACACTGGATGTGCTGATTGAAGCTACCTATACACGGAAACGTTTGCCGTTGCTGCAGAAAGCCAACGTGCAATTGGAGAAGCTTCGGTACCTGATTCGGATCTGCCACGACTTCAAACTACTATTCTCTTCCAAGTAGTATGCCTACATCTCCAATGAGATTAGAATATTGACTATTCCTCTTCTTCTTCGGTATTTATAATCTCTATAAGATCTGTATCTATATCTTCCATGTCTTCCATGTCTTCCATGTCTTCCATATCGAATATACCCGCTGCATTTGCCATATTGATTATCTCTGCCAAAGGATTTTCAAGTTGGAGCATCTCTTCAGTGGCTGCCTGAGCGGCATCCTTTCTGCCAAGCATATTGTTCGTTGCAATCCGACCGAAATGCGCTGGCATGAAATCTGGCTCAAGTCGAATGGCTTCATCATAATCAGCAATAACAGTTTCATAGATTTCAACGTTATCCTTGTCAAGTTCTCCGACCAGTACCTCATTTATAAACCCTCGCGTAAAGTAGAATGTTCCCGCCTCCGGGTTGAGTCGAATGGCTTCGTCGACATCGGCCAGGGCGGCTTCATATTGCTCAAGTTGAGCCTTCATGAGTCCCCGATTGAAATATGCATCGGCATAGTCCGGTTTCAGTTGAATAGCTTCTTCACTATCTATCATAGCAGCTTCCAAGTGTCCAAGTTTATCCTTCGCGAAGGCTCTCCCGTGATAAGCCTCGGCGTAATCTGGCTTTTGATGGATTGCTTCATCAAAATCGCTAACAGCCTCTTCAAAATTACCGAGGTTGTTTTGGGCAGTTGCCCGACTGTAGTACGCTTCGGCATTTTCTGGATTTGAACGTATTGCCTTATTAGCGGTTTCAATCATGGCTTCAAATTCTTCTATGTCTTCCTCGTCAAGTTCCATAAGTTTTTCAAGATCAACGGGGGTATCACCAGAGGCTAATGGATTTGTGGGATGTGGACCTATGACGATGGGTGCGTCTGCGTGTTGTAATGCTTTCATGGCGGCTTCACGCATGTCATAGGCATCGTCATTCATAGGATCTAAGCGTATCACCGTTTCAAAGTCAGCGATAGCGGCTTCATAGTCCGCCAGGTCGCCGTTTACAAAACCGCGATTATAGTATGCCTCTGCATAATCTGGTCGGAGACGTATAGCTTCGTTGAGGTCTTCAATAGCGGCTGCATAGTTCTCTAAATCACCGTGTGCCTCGCCTCGAACATTGTAGGCTTCTGCGAAGTCCGGTTTCAGTCGGATAGCCGTATCACAGTCCTCTATAGCGGCTTCTTCTTCATGAATCATGTTTTTTGAATAGCCTCGCTGTAGGTAGGCATTAGCGTTCTCTGGATTTAACTCAATAACTTGATTGAAGTCTTCGATAGCATCATCATATTCCTCTAACGCAATATTTGAGACCCCGCGATTATAGTACGCCTCCGCATAATCCGGTTTGAGTTGGATCGCCATGTCGTAATCTTTAATGGCTGCGGTGTGGCTACCTCTCGAGGCTTTTGAAAGTCCGGAGGTATTGTACGTTTTTGGAGATCTCTTTCTGGTCTTTCGACGTTTTTTCGCCATAATTTACCGTGTCCTTTTGGTTGAAAACCGTTGTAGTTTATGAAACTGTTAGTTTCTTGTATACCCATAGATCGCAAACTAAGAACGGGTGCTACGAAGAGAAAACTAAATGAGGGGTGTGCATTATTCCAAGCGTTGGATACACATACCCGTAGGGGGGAGGTTCCCTCGCCTGCTATCAAACTAGTATCCGTTCATCATAGGGTTGGGAAACCCAACCCCTACGCGGAAATATTTATGCACACCCCTCAACTAAATGACGCTGATCAACTTTTCGAGTATTATACCATATTTTTTAATTTTATGCTACAATGACGATAATTGTAATCAGGGCTATTTAGTTTTCGGTTTTGATTTCGATTTTCGTTTACAGATGTTGACGTTTTTT
>VYCT01000191.1 GCA_009843785.1 Candidatus Poribacteria bacterium
ATATAGGTGGGAAATTGCCGATGAATTGTTGGTTATCGGTTTTCAGTTAAAAGTCAGGATTTGAATATCCTTCCTACAACGCGATCAACTGAAAAGCCATCTGAATTCCAAGGAAAGTAAAGAGTTGCGATCGGGAGATCGCTCCTACAGAAGAAGGGTGAATGCAATCTTGGGTGAGAAAAAAAGGCGAGGTGTTTGCTTGGGTGTTTCCCAAGGCACCTCGCCAGCAAATTGTTTTGGAAGATAGACTTTACAGCTGCGCTTCAAGCGGAATATGAAATATCCCGCGTTGTTGTGTGGCGATGTAAAGCCTATCGTTACTGACGACCAGTGAGACAATTTTATCTGGAATGTTGGGAGAAATCTGATCCCACTTGCCATGAGCATCCAAGCGATAGACACCTGCATCACCGGCACCGTAAACTGTAGTGCCTTCCGCTGCAAGGTTGTCTATCATAATCCGTTTACCCATTCTATCAGTTAGCACACGCCAGTGCGCGCCGGTTTGTGAACTTAAGACACCTTCATCAGTTGCGACGTAAACCGTTGAACCGGCAAAGATTATCTCTTTGAAACGGGTAAAGTGAAACGGAAGGGTGGGTGTAATATTTTTCCAACTCTTTCCACCATCAAGCGACTGAAAGAGTTTGCCATCCCGTTTGCCAACGTAGACGGTATCTGCTGATGCGGCTAATTTGAACCCCTTATCAAGTAATTTGTTAAGGGGTTCAGTGGTATCCATTAAACCGGTGTCTGTCCATTCCGAGTCGCCGTATTTCCACTTGAAAAGTCTTTTCTGCCACTCGGCATAGAACGTCTGCCCAGTGACTGCAAACCCGCCAATTCCCTCAAATTTATCAATAAGATAAGTTGTATCTGATAGATTATCATTTTTTTCAGGCTTATTCGGTAAAGGGGCCTCTGTCAACAACTCAACGAACGAAGATTCTCGTTCAAAAGTGGGTGCTCCCTGAACTGGAACAAATATATTGTTTCCCGCGGATAACTGGAAAATGCGCAAATAGTCTTTTATAGACGTAATTTCAGAGAGTTGGAGATCGATCATGGTATCTTTTTCAGGCGCGATTCCATAGAGAACGTCGTTAGCAATCGCTAACTGAGAAGCGAGGTTAAGGTAAGAAAATTTCTGTTCGATTGTTTCACGTATTTGGCTATCGCAGTCGATCTGGACAGTTTCCCACGTTTCACCACCGTCAAGGGATTGGACAAGAACCCCACGGGTATACCCGTAAAGTCTATTGTTGACTGCGACCAGATTCTGTATTTTTGTTTCCCTGATGCCGCTCGTAAATGGGTGCCATGATTGACCACCGTCAGTTGTGCGATGAACACCGGATGGACTGGCTCTATAAAAAGTATTTGGCTCATGTCGAGATTGAATGCAGAAGGAAAATTTAATCCTTGTAGTTATTGGCTTCGCTGATACAGTTGCATTAAATTTATACATGAGCCAAAGTATTTTTGTCCACGGCTACAATCCCTTGTGATAAAAGTACTTTGCCGGTATTCGCCAGAATACTCACCCCAAGTTCTGGTCTCATAAGGTCCGATTCATTTCCGTGTGTTATCTCAGTCCACGATGCACCGAGGTCAGTGGAGTGAAAAATTCCGCCTAAACTTATTGAATTGCTATCAGCTATTATATTTCCTGTAAACTTTTGGCTCGGCTCAATCCATTTCCAGTAAGAAAGGTCGGAACCGGTTCCAATATAGAGGCTGTTTTCAAATCCAGTCATCCAGTAGACAGGTTCTGATGGACTTGCCGACAAGTGTTGCCAAATATCTGAATCAAGACGGTAGATGCCGCTGCTTGTGCCTGCGAACACTATGTTTCTAATTGCAGCGACTGCGTGGATATTTTCATCTGTTAACCCATCTTTCAAGAGAGCCCACTGTGTGCCAGCATCCGTAGATCGAAAAACCCCTTCATCTTGAAGGGCGAGATACATTACAATATGTGAGTGCAAATTATGTTCTTGTGCTTCATCGGTGATGATGAGTCCGACAGCGTGTCCTTTTGGTCGAGAGCAGAAAACATGCCATGTCTCGCCATTATCAATTGAAGCGAGTATTTTATCAGTGGAAACGATATAGAGGGTATCATCGTGTGCTGCCATCGGCATCCGAGATCCATTGGTCGATATATCGCTATTGGTAAGTGTCCATACGGTTTCACCTACTGCCCGTTTATAGATACCGGATTGTGCAGCAGCATAGAGAGTGCTGTCAGGTGTGGCAAAAATATTATGCACAGCACCACCGTAGGGTCCATTTGTTTGGGTCCACTGCGAAGCAGAGAATTTAGCGAGATCGTCCTGTGTATTGGATGTTAAAGTTGCCTCAGTGCTTTGCAGACCGGTACTGCTGCTTTTACCGGGGGTAGTGGCACGCCCACCCTGATTTCGCACAGCCGGTTTTGCGTCGATATCAATCACAATGAATGCGTCAACGATTTCAATCGTGGGTTCAGATTGTGCCTCGAAACTGTAGGGCTTCTGAAACCGAGCGAGGTATTGATTGGTTGCACCCAACAGTAGCACAATCAAAACCGTAGCTGCACCCAAAGCCGCCCACGGTAGCAGCGGTTTTCCAGCCGGAGCCGGTGTCGGTTTTATATTGGCAACTTGTCTTGTGATGTTCTCTATTAGACTGGCGGGTAATTGAACGCCCCCAAGGACTTCGCCAATCAAAAGTTCGTCTTTCTCTTGCAGACGTTTTCGTGCCCGGTGGAGCCTGCTATGTACTGTCTTCACAGACACGCCTAAGAATTTACCAATTTCCTTCGCTGGCATTTCGCCGAGATAGTAGAGCGTCATTACTGTCCGTTCGCTCTCTGGGAGTCTTGTCAGAAGTTTTTTGACGATTTCACTGCGATGTTTGAAGGCTTCTGTCTCACGCTGCTCTGATACATAATGGGTATAGGAGAATCTGTCTGTTTCTGCCACGGATGTGCCCTCCAAAGATTGCATCGCAGGTTTTTTCTTACGCATCCAATTCAGGCAAAGCCGATTTGCAATAACATAGAGCCACCCGGCAAACTGGTTGGGGTTCTTCAGTGTCGGGAGTTTTTTGTAGACTTGGAGGAAGGTGTCTTGCGTAATTTCTTCGGCGTGGTGAAAGTCGCCGATCTTCCGCCATGCAAGCGCATGCACGCCCTTTTTGTATTTATGGACTAAGGCACTGAATGCTTCATCGTTGCCTGACAAGATGCTGTGAATCAGTTGAACGTCATCTCTTTCCATTGGGATTCTCCATGATTAATTGGTTGAACGGTATTATACCATTTTATCTGTTTCTGCTCAAATGTCCATACGGAAGAATTTCAGAAACGCCACAGTTGTTAGCACGATTGCGAAGAAACAGAGCAGCAGTAGATCCAGGGCAGCGTGCTGGAGGGTTTCACCTAAGGTCAACTCCGCGAGCGGCGGTGGCGGTATCGGAGGCGGAATTTCTCCTCTGTGGCTAAAATCCCCTGGGTCTTCTGACATCTTGCTGAATATTTCCGTATCAAGTGTCTCGTAGTAGCGAGTTCCTGTTTGGAAGTAGGTATTTTTTTTCGCTTGACCAGTTTGTGTGGCATCCGTTGCGAGAAAAATGAAAGATGCTGTCGGTGTGATTCGGGAAAAATTTATACCGATTGTGTCTTGGTGTTTTCTCTCTCGCTGATAACGTCTATCGAGTTGCTCCGCGAGGTCCCGGTATTTTACCCGAGCCGCCTCTTCAAGAGGTGCCATCTTCTCATTCATTTTCTCGTAGTGTTCCGGCCCCATTGTAAAGACGGCAGTCCCTCCCTGCGCCTGCGGGGGGTTAGATTTCATCATTTCCGACAACACTTCACTCATCATTTTCCCTCTTTCCGATTCAAGGCCGGCCCGCAATTCTGCTCGCCTCGCTGTTTTTTCCCTGTAGACGCTCTCCGCTGTTGAAGTCGGTGCGACGATTTGTGCCGCCAGAAACCCAACCCGCGGTAAGATGAGGACAACGAACACCCAGACGGTAAATGCAACGATAAGTGCTGTCTTGGCACTGTCGAAATAGATTGAGATCACCGCCCCTACTGCAAAAAAGACCGCAATGTAGAGCAGCGAGACAAAGATAAGACACAGGATTCGCAGAAAGGTGTCCGATTCAGATAGTGGAAAGCCTTGCAAAACGAGCACGAGTAAACCGATGATTACCGAGATTAAGAACGGAAGGATAAAGACGAGGTATCCACCGATGAGTTTGCTCCACAAAAAGATATCGCGAGGCAGCGCATTGGCGAGGGTTATCCGAAGTGTTCCGGCTTCTCTTTCGCCCGCAACGGCATCAAACGTAAACAATAATGCCAGTAGACTAAAGACGGTGCTGACGACAAACACGAAGTCGAGATGCCCCAAAAGAAAGGCTATTGGCGCGGTGGATAGGGACGCTTCGCCCCGCGTTATTCCGTTGCGTGTCATACCGAGATAACTCGGAAGCGCGGATTCCAAACCCGTCGCAAACACACTTAAAGGTGTCGGTTTAAGAATCAGCTTAGAAACTTCAAAATTCGGATCCGTTGACCCTTTTGCAGTAAAACTAAAGCTGTGTTTCGTACCTGCCGATTCCTTATCATTTTCGTCTTCAAGAGCGTCTTCGTCTTTGAGAATTTCTTGTTCTTGATAGTCGATTTGGCGTTTGAGATAATGATGGTAATTGATATGCAAGTTAAGCGGGATGAGCAGGACACACATCAGCAGAAGCGCGACGAACCGCGCACTCAAGATGTGATGCATCATCTCTTTCTGAATTAAGGTCATTAACATTAGCGCACCCTCATTCTATAGTAAAGTATCGTAAAATTTGGAACCAAATGATCGTGTAACGTTGGTAAAGTGGTATAGGTAGAACTTCGGTTCTTTGTTCAATTATACACTACTGGTACTGAAAGGTTTCCAAACGGGTTTAACAAGCAATTATTCTGTTCGCTGAATGACACCGGTTTTGTCTATGATAACGTAGTTGCCGTCCCCGAGACCTTTAAGATCAATTATGTCGCCTGAGCGAAGGTCTCCTATTTCAATTTCAATCCAGTCTGATGCCTGCGTAGCATCCAACTCGTCAATCACTATAAGACCTGAACCCTTTTCCAAAGAATTAGCGAGCTGCTCCTGCAGAAAATCGGCGAAAGCCTCAGTTTCAGTATCTGTTGTGTCAGCGTTCCCAAGCAGTGCGGCAAGTTCCGCGTCTCCGAGTCCGTCAAGGAGCTCCGAGAACTCGTCAAGCGATGCGTCTCCTCCCGCGGTGTCAGTTATTTCAGGTTCGACTTCTTGTTGTCTTTCAAGGTCAGATCCCGTTTCAGTTTCAGATATCGTTGGTGTTTCAGGGAGTGCCTGTTGAGTAAAATTCACTGTTGGTTCAATTTTTTGTGGAGCAGGTGTATAGGGTTCACCAAGGGATTCCTTGAAACGTTGGACATCCCACTTGGCGTAAAAATAAATCCCGACACAAAGTGCGGTCATCAAAATGGCTGTCCTGCCGAGGCGTTTCCAGTAATTCATACTGTTCATAATTTTCTCTCTTTTGGTTGATAGTGTTTGTCTTCATAGATC
>VYCT01000193.1 GCA_009843785.1 Candidatus Poribacteria bacterium
CACTAAAAACCTTTCACCACAAACCTTCAGAAAAAAATGGGGGTAAGTGACTTTCCGCTTTCGACTTGACTAAAACCGAAGGTTTTGGTAAACTGCACCAAGAGGAAAGGATATGAGACATCTCCGCTATTCCTACAACACCTTCCACATCGCGTTTGTGCTACTAACGCTTGCTGCTATCCCAATATGCAGCGAGGCAGAAGTCTATCCGTATCCTTACGGCAAAGGCAACGAAATCGTCACCCTCAAAGGGCTCCCACTGGATCTCACACGGTTTGATCCGATTGCCAACGGATACATCCCACATAAAGGCGGAAACGATTTTATCATGATGGAGCAGTTCGACAAAAACTGCGGCCCCAACAGCGTTCAGATGCTGCTCTACTATCACAGGAAGCACCGGCGACTCAAAGATATCTGGAAGGCTGGAGGTATCCGAACTGTTGCATTCGGAACATCACCGAGCGAGCTTCGACAGGCACTCAATGAATCTGGTGTTTCGGCACATTGGTACACCAACAGAACACTTGACGACGTGCGCCGCTACATCAAGGAGAATCGCCCACCTATTATGCTCTTACGACTCTCAAATACGGGGTATCACTGGGTAGTCGCCGTCGGCTATGATACGCGTTGGGATGAATTCCTAATCGCGGACCCGAACGGACACTTCAAATGGTGGACCGCGGCGCAGCTTAACGCCAATTGGACACTGGACTGGCTGCCAGAGTTTGAGACAGCAGGCGAGGAATGGTACGAATTCCAACTGGATGCAGGGGTGTTTAATCAGATACATCTCAATCCAAATATGGTAGTCGTTCCGTCAGAAGCCCCGTCCTTTGAAACAAGGTACCGTCCTTACTGGTCGGACATGCAGACGATTGAAGTCTACGGGGAAACCAAGTTCCGCGGCGGCATACGTGAGTGGGAAGATACACTCACATTCCAAAATCCATTTCGTATTGTACAAGTTTCGGACATCGAACTGCTGACCTCCACAGGTACAGCAAGCGTAGACGGATGGTCGCGTATCAATGACCGTTCAATTAAACTCTGGGGCAAGATTCAAGACGGATGGTTTTTGCGCGGCAGAATGTGGGTGATGGTTCGGACTTTCTACTTCAACGATATTGATACGCCAGTCATCACAAATGTTGCTAAAGCCCCATCTGCGCTACCCTCAGAAACATCGCTTTTGCCCAACTACCCGAACCCGTTTAACCCGGAGACGTGGATACCCTATCAGTTGGCAAAACCTGCAGATGTCAAGGTATCCATCTATGCCGCGGATGGAAAGTTGGTTAGGACACTTGCATTAGGACATAAACGGGCAGGCATCTACCACGATAAATCTCGTGCCGCCTATTGGGACGGTAAGAACAGGCAGGGCGAACCCGTCGCAAGCGGCATCTACTTCTACACTTTCAAAGCAGGCAACTTCACAACTACACGCAAAATGTTAATGATGAAGTGACCCCCGTGCCTCCGATTTTTATAGTGGCAACCACATCAAAACCGTTGTTCCTGCACCGAGAGTACTTTCAATCTCAACGTTACCGCCATGCTCTTCAAGAATCCGTTTTACATTTGCCAAGCCGAGACCTGTGCCTCTCGTCTTTTTGGTAAAGAACGGTTCAAACAGATGTGCTAAATCTGCTGCTGATATTCCGACCCCATTATCAACAACCTTGATGCCGACCCTATCTTCATCCATAATCGTAGAGACCTTCAACACACCGCCTTGCGGCATCGCCTCCATCGCATTCAAGACGACATTCATAAACGCTTGCTTCAATTTATCTGAATCAAATTGAAGCTCTGGGGTTTCAGGTAACACGTTTAATTCTAACCGAATCTGGTGGTGTGCTAAGTTGGCTTCCATTAAGGCTAAAACGGCTTGCAGAACAGGAGCGAGCGGCTGTTGTATCAGGGTAAGTGCCGTCGGACGCGCGAAATCCATCAACCCTTTAACAATCGTGTCAATTTGTTCAATCTCTTCAAGGATATAACGCAGCGATTGCTGATGTTTCTCGACCGCCATCTCCGGTTTCTGCATCAGCATCTGTGCCAACATCCGCATAGATGACAACGGGTTTCGGATCTCGTGCGCAAAGGAGGCGGACATCTTGCCCGCTGTCGCTAAGCGTTCTGCTTGAATCAGCTGATCCCTTGACTGTTTAAGATCCCTGGTCATCTGATTAAACGCAGCCGCGAGATCGCCAATCTCATCATGAGTTTTAAGTTCACACTGCTCATCAAGGTTTCCTGTTGCAACGCGCGCCGTAGAATCAACCAAAACTTTGATGGGGTTCGTTAAATTCCTGCCAATGAGATGACTGATGAGAGCAACCAGTCCTATAACAAGGACAGCGACACCGAGCATATACCATGTAAGCGTCCGTTTCGCCTCAGCAATCGCTTCCATCGGACGCAGCAAGCAGTAAAATCGACCAAGGTCAAGCGGGAGATAAAAAACTTTATAAGGTTTTCCATTCAGTGTAACATCACGTATAACGGATTCGCCATCTGGATTCTCAAGGTGGGGCTGGACCTCACGCAGCCGCATTTTCTCCGCTAAATTAGTCCAATCTTGCCCGACATCAGAGAATGCGTCCAGCGTGGTGCCATTAAGCGTGTAATCGGAGCCAAAAATCATAATCTCAACACCATAGGCACTTTTGATTTTTTCTGGCTCCTCCTGCTTAAAGTATCCCGTTTTCGTGATGGTATCAAGCCATCCTTCCGCTTCACGCGTAAACTGTTCATCGTATTTCCACGCGAAAATTTCAACGGCAACTAACGGGAGTAAAATAGCAACCAGGGCGAAGAGCAGCATGAATGGGAGAACAATTTTGGTTTGAATGCTATACCGACGCATCGAAATCCTCTTTTTTAGATTGCCACTACCAGCAAATTGTAGAAGTTTTGCCCGTGGATTCTCGCCGACCACCTGATACTAACACGATAGATTTTATTCTTGATTACACAAAATCTCGATTTTTCTTAAATTATGCACCCTTTTTAGGTATAAATCGCGTCACTAACAATTGAAACCTATCTTCATTTCAGGGAAAATATGCGCGAACAAACCTTATACGATAACTTGACTGTGATTGTTGTTAGTATAATCCAACGCGGTCCGCATGTCAACCGTGATTGTTTCCCTCAGCGAATGCAAACAAATTTGCATCCCTAAACCAAATATGCTATCATATAGGAATATAAGCTAAAATTTGGTACGCTTACCTCTTGTAGGAGCGGTTTCTAACTCCAACACCTTATTAGGTAGGGCGATTTAAAACCGAACAAAATTCGATCAAACACGTCTAATGTACCGGAAATCAGGAACTTTTTAACACACATAGTGTATAAATAACAATGACCCAATAAGTTGAAACACTCAAAATTAACTTTACGCCACACGGAGAAAATAGACATGACATATACCCAAAAGACCACCACTTTTTACACGGATACCGAGCTTGAACAGATTGATGAGGATGCACTTGTCAAGCAGTTCCAGAACGGCGACACAGAGGCTTTTAATCCTCTCGTGCTGAAATATCAAAAGAAAATCTACAACCTCATGTACCAACGGGTTCGCGATCAGGAAACAGCAAAAGACCTCTGCCAGGAGGTTTTTCTGAAAGCCTTCAATGCCCTACCCAACTTCAAAGGCGGGTCCGCATTTTATAGTTGGATTTACCGCATCGCGATCAATTGCAGTATCGACTTTCAGCGTCAACGTAACCGCGATAAGGTGCTTACGTTTGAAGAATTGCCATTTGAAGCCGACGAGGTGCTCAGAATGACCGATTCCCATCCATCTCCTGAGCGACTTCTTGATGAGAAGGAACTTGGGCTTATCATCCGCAAGGCGGTGAAGAAACTTCCACCTGGTCAGCGTCGGGTCTTTAATTTGCGGCACCGACGTGAACTTGCGATCAAAGAGATCGCGGCACTCCTAAACAGGTCAGAGGGCACGGTTAAAGCACACTTGCACCATGCACACCGGCAGCTTCAAGGTATGCTGCTCCCGTACTTGCGAAATGAACCGCTGGAATGGAACGGAGAAGTTTGATAGCACCGGAATAGGTCGCAGATCCTTCTCTGTAGGCGTGCCACCGGTCACGATTCTTCTAACCCTCGTTTCTTTAACAAGGAAACTCTTCACGCGGGCTGGCAACTGAAATTGATAACCGAAAACTGAATATTAACTTGACAAAATACCCCAGATATTGTATAATATATACGGTTAGATAATACGAAGAACAAATACAGGTGGGATGGCTGAGTGGACGAAAGCGGCGGTCTTGAAAACCGTTATGGCGCAAGCCATCGTGGGTTCGAATCCTACTCCCACCGCCATTATGGAGAGGTGCAGGAGTGGTTGAACTGGACTGCCTGCTAAGCAGTTATGGCGCAAGCCATCGTGGGTTCGAATCCCACCCTCTCCGTTTCTAAAATGGTTGTCGGTTTTAACCATCAACTCGGGTTTCCTTAACATCTATAACGGAGTCGAGTTGATGGTTAGAGTTTTCAGTGACCCGTTGTGGCAGTTGTGTGTTGCTTTCACGCCGCAAACGCTCTTGACTGATAACCCATAAGGTATTATAATGCGCGCCTGTAGCTCAGTGGATTAGAGCATCTGACTACGGATCAGAAGGCCAGGGGTTCGAATCCTCTCAGGCGCTTCACAAGCCATTTGTTGGATTCAACTTGGATAGCGATCTTTTCTGGATGGGACAAGCATTGGAGTTAGCGAAGCAAGCCGCCGAGAAGGGGGAAGTCCCTGTCGGTGCAATCCTCGTTAGCAACGGTGCCCGTATCGCTGAAGCATTCAATCTACGCGAACAGTCTGGCAGCCCTATCGCTCATGCGGAAATGCTCGTCATACAAGCGGCATCCGAGGCGATTGGTAACTGGCGGTTTGTAGATACAACGCTTTACGTGACCTTAGAACCGTGCCCAATGTGTGCCGGCGCTATTGTGTTAGCACGCATCCCGAAGGTGGTTTACGGCACGTCAGACCCGAAATCCGGGGCAGCTGGCACGCTCTACAATATCCTCCAAGATGAACGCCTGAACCATCGGGTTGAATTAGTAAGTGGTGTGTTAGCAGATGAGAGCAGCGCGTTGCTAAAATCTTTCTTTCAGCAACGCCGCCAGAACTGTAAAAAGTGAATTCAACATTGAAGGTATGCTACGCTATCGTTATGACGCATTATAAGGAGAGATGCAGGAGTGGTTGAACTGGACAGTCTCGAAAACTGTTGTGGCGCAAGTCACCGTGGGTTCGAATCCCACTCTCTCCGTTTTTTGATTTTTTCGTGTTGAACGATAATTCGTCATCGCAAGATGCTGTAGGAGGGTTTTGTAAACCCGATAAGTTTTATAACCTTTGGGGCAGTAGCTCAGTTGGGAGAGTGCATCCCTCGCACGGATGAGGTCACGGGTTCAAATCCCGTCTGCTCCATACGTGATAGTTAACAGTTATCAGTTACAAGAGGTTTTCGATAGTTCCAAAATCTCTTAACTGAGAACTGAAAGATTTTTTCGCAGAAAAAATCGTACTGACAACTATAATACGGAGAGATGCAGGAGTTGGTTGAACTGGCATGACTGGAAATCATGTGTGCTGTTTTGCAGTACCGTGGGTTCGAATCCCACTCTCTCCGCCAGCTTTTATATTTAATCCCTTGGCTATGCTAGGTGGGGAGGTAGCGGTGCCCTGTATCTGCAATCCGCTAAAGCAGGACTGAATCCCCAGTATGCGGCATGTTTCTGTGGGGTCTGTCCCACGTACGTAGTGTTGAGGGTTGGGTCTTGAGCAACGAGTGCTTGTTAAACCCCGTCAGGTCCGGAAGGAAGCAGCGGTAGATGAGTTGTTCGTGTGACGCAAGGGTGCCTGACCTGAGCTAACGGCGCGGGCAACGCTTGGAGAGGCTTGTCAACTCTGGGTGCATAGCCATTTTTTTTTTGCGCATAGTATCTGGACAGACCACATCTCATTCCCAAATTGTGCCACTAAGGTACAATTTGTCTTTGCTTTACACTCTCAAGCCGTACAGGAAAGGATTACGCAATGTCTTACGAGGTTCTCGCCCAAAAATGGCGACCCCAAAACTTCAATGACGTTGTTGGACAGGCACACGTTACCACAACGCTAAAAAATCAGATTCTGTCTGAACGCGTCGGACACGCCTATCTTTTTTGGGGGCCCCGTGGGACCGGTAAGACCACCGTCGCGCGTATCCTTGCCAAAGCGGTTAACTGCCCGAACCGTGTTCAAGAAACCGATTTTGAAACCATCAAAACCGCGGAACCTTGCAACCAATGTGTATTCTGTAACGACATCTCACAAGGTCGATCCCTTGATGTATTGGAGATGGACGCCGCCTCGAATCGCGGTATTGATACGATCAGGGACCTTCGGGAAAACGTTAAACTCTCTCCAGCCGCTTGCCGCTATAAAATCTATATTATAGATGAAGCGCACATGCTCTCAACAGAGGCCTTCAACGCCCTGCTTAAAACGCTTGAAGAACCGCCGCCACATGTCATGTTCATCATGGCTACCACAGAGCACGCCAAAATCCCGAAGACGATTAGCTCCCGCTGTCAAGATTTCGATTTCCGACACTTGGAAGATGAAAAAATAATTACGCGCTTACAGCTAATCGCGAAAGAAGAAGAAGTCTCAGCGGACCTGGATGTACTCACGCTCATTACCCGTCAATCCGAAGGCTGTCTACGAGACGCCGAAAACTTGTTGGAACGTCTCGCCTCATCCGCTGGTAAGGATCTCACAATAGACGCTGTTGAACAAGTCATCGGACTCGGTTCGAGTGCGCTGATCCGAAAACTTACAACAGCCATTACAGAAAGAGACCTTTCAAAGAGTCTAAAAACGCTAAACGACTTAACGAAGCAAGGAACAGACCTGTCGCAATGCTTAGATCAACTGATCGGCTATTTCCGAGATCTACGCCTGTTAGCAATTGACGACAACTTAAGTGAGTTGATTCAGAGTCCAAAATCAGATTTGTCGGAACTCAAGCAAAAAGCGGAGCAGATGTCGGTCAACCGGCTATCACGGATCATCAAGATTTTGATGCACACCGACCGCGATATAAAACAGTATGGCTACCCACAAATTCAGTTAGAAGCTGCGCTGATCCAACTTAACTCACTTGAAGAGGGTGTCCCGCTTCAAGAAATTGTTGACAAATTGTCCGCCTTAGAACAGAAGTTTGATGCCGCCGGGATTTCTGCCCCTGCACAACGGCAATTTCCGCCTTCGGAAGTAAATCCGTCAGGTCAGCAAACTGCATTACCGCAGACCCCGCGTCGTACCGGCAAGGATATTCTCACCTCCACCGAACCTGATCCGGCAATACATTACACAGATTCATCTACGACTGCTGCACCGAATTCAAATCTCCCTACCCCATCGTCAACGCCACAAGGATCCCGTGATCTTGCAGACCTGCCTCTGTTGTGGGAGGAGATAAAATCAAAATTGCCATCGCCCAAGCTCAAATACGGCTTATTAGAAAACTCTGTTCCGACAGTGAACGGCACAAACACCGTTAAAATCGCGTGTTCACCCACACATATCTCAATGGTTACAGACGAAGACCAGAAAATCATAGCGAACATTCTAACACAAGAAATCGGAACATCTGTAAAAATTGAGTTGGTCGCGTTAGATACTGTTCCAGAATCGGCATCGGCTCAAGATGAAGCCGAAAAAACGAAACGCAAGACACCAATGATACGGATAGCTGAGGCGCGAGACGATCCGCAGCTCAAAACTGCACTGGATCTTTTTGATGCCACAGTCTTGGAAACCCAATAATCAATGCTTTCCAAATTTGGAAGCGTATCTTATTAAGTAAGGAAATTTTTATTCCACCAAGCATTTTTGTAACACAACAGGAACGAAACAGAGACGTACACACGATTCAAAGTCGCTTGGTGATAGGACAACAACTATGAAGATGAATGACCTGATGAAACAGGCACAACAAATGCAAAAACGGATGCTTGAAATCCGAGAAGAACTTGCAAACCGAACTGTTGAAGCAACTGTTGGAGGTGGCATGGTAACCGCTGTTGTCAATGGGCAACAGGAAGTCATCTCACTCCGGATTACCCCAGAAGTCGTTGACCCCGAAGATACCGAAATGCTTGAGGACCTGGTTGTCGCAGCAGTCAATGAGGCACTGCAACAATCGCAAGAACTGATGTCCGCGGAAATGAGCAAATTGACGGGCGGCCTTAAAATTCCCGGACTCCCATAAGAATGGCTGTCGGCTGTCAGCCATCGGTGCCCTCAGCAAAGAGGTTTTCGCGTAACCACATACCTCTTTTACTGATGGCTGATGGCTTGCCGCACAAAGAATCCATGCAAGAATACCCGAAACCGCTGGCGAAACTTATCACTGAACTCCAAAAGTTACCAACGATTGGTCAAAAGACCGCGCAACGTTTAGCGTTTTTTATGCTAAAGTTACCTGACACTGAAACCGCCCAAATCGCAGATGCCATCGCGCAGGTTAAACAACAACTCTCCTACTGCGATGTGTGTGGCACGATTACCGATACAAATCCGTGCTATATCTGTACCAGTCCGCGCCGCAACCAGCGGATAATTTGTGTCGTTGAAGAGTCGGATGACCTTTGGGCAATTGAGAGAACTAACGGCTATACAGGGTTATATCATGTACTTGGCGGTGTGCTCTCACCGTTAGACGGCACCGGACCGGACGAACTCGGAATTAATAGGCTTTTTCAACGTATCAAGGATTCCACCATAAATGATGAACCGGTGCAAGAGGTAATTCTTGCCACGAATTGGACAACAGAAGGACAGGCGACCGCACTCTATCTTACACAACATCTGGAAACGTTTGAAATCAATGTCACCCGTATTGCTTACGGTATTCCCGTTGGTGGCGATTTGGAGTACATCGACGAGGTAACCCTTGCGAAAGCACTCGAAGGCAGGCGAAAAGCATAAATGATCAAGCCGTGGTTCCTATTACTTTTAGTGAATCTGTCCTGGGGTGTGTTTAGTATCGCGTGCGCGGCACCAGATTCGGACAGCCCAAAAACGGAATTAAGAGATACTACCGATTTCAGTGCGAGCACGGCTCGCCAAGCAAATGCAGCCTTTGATGCCCAACGTGCGTTTGCAGCATTGAAAAAACAGTGCGAATTCGGTCCACGACCACCCGGGTCAGCAGCGCATCGCGAAACACAAAACTATCTATTTTCAGAACTGCAAAAGTACGCAAACAATGCTGAACTCCAGCCACATGTATACAAGGCAAAAACTGCCACACTGCATCTAAACAATATTCTGGCAGAGTTTGGAACGCCGAGTGGAGAGACGATGCTACTCGCAGCACATTGGGACACACGTCCCATCGCCGATCACGACCCAAAGCCGGAAAATCGGGATAAACCGATTCTCGGTGCCAACGATGGCGCTTCAGGAGTGGCCATCCTTCTTGAAATGGCAAGAGTTTTTAAAGAACACCCACCCCCGCGGCGAGTTGTGATTGTGCTTTTCGATGGCGAGGATTACGGGAGAACCGCTGACGATATGTTTATCGGTTCCCGGTTTTTTGCCAAAAATCTTGGAAAATGGAAACCAGACTACGGCATCTTGTTAGATATGGTGGGCGACAAAGATTTAACACTCCCCATGGAACGCTACTCTTGGACAGCGAATCGTGAGTTTACTGAGGCTATATGGAATCGAGCAGCAAACCTCGGTTTGGGACCCTTTCAACAACGCTTAGGAAAAGCAATTATGGATGATCACGTTCCATTAATCAACGTCGGTATCCCGATGGTTGATATAATTGACTTCGATTATCCTTATTGGCATACTATTGAAGATACTGTCGACAAATGTAGCCCCAAAAGCTTAGAAATTGTCGCGACCCTTGTTATTAGCATCGTTTACGATGGACTTTAAAACGTAAGTGTGTATCTCCTTGTCGTAATAGGAGAAAAAGATGAATACCTATCACAAACATTATGATGTCATCGTTGTTGGCGCAGGGCACGCGGGGTGTGAGGCTGCACTCGCTGCTGCGCGGATGGGCTGCGAAACGCTGATCGTCACAATCAATCTGGATACGATTGCTAAGATGTCTTGCAACCCCGCTATTGGTGGACTCGCCAAGGGACACCTCGTTAAAGAGATAGACGCACTCGGCGGTGAGATGGCAAAAAACATCGACAAGACAGGGATTCAATTTCGACGCTTGAATACCAAAAAGGGACCCGCGGTTCGCTCCAGTCGCGCACAAGCCGATAAAAAGGCGTATCAAGATGAAATGAAACGCGTCTTGGAAGCACAACAAAGGCTTGACATCAAACAGGTATTGGTTGAAGAACTCCTCGTGGAGAATGGGCGGTGCATCGGGATCCTGAGTCAGACACAAACCGCTTATTTCGGAGAGACTGTCATTCTGACGACAGGGACTTTCCTGAAAGGCATCATTCATATCGGTAATGTTTCATATAGCGCAGGCAGGGCAGGCGAATCTTCGGCAGAAAAACTCTCTGAAAGTTTTTTAAGCCTCGGCTTTGAAATTGGAAGACTCAAAACAGGCACGCCGCCACGCGTGAATGCCCAAACGGTTGACTTTAGCGGGATGGAGATTCAACCCGGCGACGAAAACCCGCGCCCCTTCTCATTCTCAACCGAACAGATCACACAGCCGCAACTCCCATGCTACCTAACATACACAAATGAAAAGACACACGATGTCATTCGCGAGAATCTTCACCGTTCCGCAATGTATAGTGGTCGCATCGTAGGGATTGGGCCCCGCTATTGTCCATCAATTGAGGATAAGGTCGTCCGATTTTCTGAAAAAACAGAGCATCAAGTCTTCGTAGAGCCAGAGGGACGGGATACCGATGAAATTTACCTCAACGGTATCTCTGCAAGCCTCCCTGAAGATGTACAGGTAGAGATGGTACATAGCATTAAAGGGTTAGAGAACGCTGAGATTATGCGCTTCGGATACGCCGTAGAATACGATTTCGCACCAGCGACGCAACTACAACCGACGCTTGAGACCAAAAACGTTCCTCGACTCTACTTCGCTGGACAACTCAATGGCACCACAGGTTATGAGGAAGCCGCCGCACAGGGACTTATCGCAGGGATCAATGCCGCCCTAAAGGTCAAAGGCGAAAAACCGCTTGTTCTGGATAGGGCACAGGCATATATAGCCGTGCTTATTGACGATCTGGTTACGCTGGACATCCGTGAACCTTACCGTATGTTCACATCTCGTGCTGAATATCGGTTAGCGTTGCGAGAAGACAACGCCGATTTGCGACTTACCGAAATCGGTAGGCGAATCGGGTTGGTTGATGACGATACTTACCACCAGTTCCAAAACAAAGCAGTAGACATACAGACAGAATTGAAACGTTTACAAGAGACACTTCTTAAACCGACCACAGCAACTGTGGAGAATTTGGCAGATATTCTCAAGACGGGTGAGTTGAAGCAACCGACATCGTTGGCTGATCTCTTGAAGCGTCCAGAACTCTTTTATGAACACATCACACAAATCGCACCGCCGATTGAGATACTACCACCAGCTGTCCAAGAACAGGTAGAAATTCAGATTAAATATGATGGATATATCCAGAGACAGCAGCGACAGATTCACCAATTTAAGAGATTGGAAAATTTCCGAATCCCGGATACATTCGACTACGCGAACGTTCAAGGGCTAAAGACGGAAGCACGAGAGAAACTAACAAAGATTCGTCCTGCCTCTATTGGACAAGCGTCGCGCCTGCCCGGCGTTTCGCCAGCCGACATTTCAATCTTGACGGTTATCCTTCATCAAAAGAGAGCACGAAAGTAGACACGAGTTGAAACTCGCTCCTACAAGTTGATCAAGTCACACGTAATATAACAATATCCGTTTGTTCTCGTTTAAAACCCGTTTTGGACAGGGGTCCCTACCCCATACTGGAAAAGGGGAACACAGCGGAGCAAAAACTCGAATATTTAATAAAATTTTGGCACAGGACAAGCACCTTTTATTAAAAGAAACTTTCAATCGGCACGGGTTTTCGTTAACCACGCATCAGGCAGCACAGTTTGACCAGTATCGTGACGAGCTGCTGCGGTGGAATGCGCGTATGAACCTGACGGCAATCACAGATGAGAATGAGATTATTCATAAACATTTTCTCGATTCCTTAAGCGTTTTAGAACATATAACCCTTAAAAAAGGAGACACTGTGATTGACATCGGGACAGGTGCCGGATTCCCAGGAATTGTACTGAAAATTTACGTGCCTGATATCCGATTAACACTTGTTGAAGCATCAAAAAAGAAGGGGAGTTTCCTAAAATTTCTAATCCCGCACCTAAACCTTGGCAAAGGCGCGAGTTCTTGGTCCAATCAAAAAGTCAACGTTGAAGTCCTTACCGAACGCGCGGAAATTTGCGTGCAAGACCCTGATCGTGCGGGTGCTTATGATTGGGTTTTCACCCGTTACGTCGCAACTATTCGGGACTCCGCTGTATACTGCTTGCCGTTCCTAAAACCGACCGGAAGGTGGGTGGCTTACAAGTTTGGGCGGGAAATAATAGATACTGAAATTGATGACAGCGCGGCATACCTGAGCGCGCTCGGTGGGCGCATTGAAACCGTTTTCACAAACCCAAAGTTCAATCGGAGTTATGTTGTGGTGCGTCGTGCTAACACATGAGCAGCGGTGACACATTGGACAGGCACTAAAAAACACGACATTCTAAGGAGAAATACTTAAGGACAAGTCCTATGAATTTTGATACAACAATTGGAGAGGAAAATATCTCCACTCTTCATATAGAAGGCAAGATCCTTGGAAATGCGACAGAGACATTTCGCAAGGAAATGGAGACGCAGCTGCAAACGGGGCACGATAAATTAGTCGTTGACTTAACAAACGTCCCGTTAATCGACAGTAGCGCGTTGGGCGCGATAGTGACGACCTTGAAGTCCTGTCAGGAATCGGGCGGGAAACTGGTTTTGCTCAACCCACAGAAAGCAGTTCAAGAAGTTTTGGAGGTAACGCACCTCGCAACCGTTATCGAGATTTATGATACGGAGGAGTCCGCGCGCGACGCTTTCATGTAACAGAAGAACGGAAATAGCAGTCGGCTGTCAGGGCGGTTTTTCTGCGAAAACCTTTCGACTGTCAGAAAAGAAAAGAGGTGTTCTGTAAAGCTTGTGTTTTGGCTGACGGAAACCGATGGCTGACGACTATTCTCCCTGAAAGCGCGTTATCCGGTACTATTTTTGGAAACATGAAAGACAAAAATCGTACAAAACGTTTTCAGTTTAAGGTCGGGTTACGCGGGCAACAGGTCGTGCTTTTTTTGTTAGTAGCTCTCATGCCGTTATTTGCGATTTCATTGGCGATCAAGGTGTTAGGCGAAAGTGCATTAAAAGGGACTGTTGGTGAAAACCATGTGCTACTTGCCCAAGAAAAACTCGCACGCGCGGACAATGCCATCTCCGAGAAAATCGCAAAGATCGAAGCGGAACTCCCAAACATCCGACCGGCAGTTGTTAGATCTAACACTGCTGACGGAAAAGAGGCCGTATTTTTTAATATTTGGGCGCAACTCATGGATAATATCCGGATCCTTGAAACTTATGCCGGTGATAAAACAGAGGTAACCATTACAAATGCATCCGGACATGTACTGCGATCAAAAAACAATCAGGAGCTCGAATACTATACACGGAGAGGTGCGCCGCGTCGAGTGAACAACACAACCTGGTGGCAGAGCGCCTATAATCAGGGTGTCGGCTACTCCTTCGCCGAAGACATCCGCTATGATGCATCACGGGGCGTCCACCTACTCCCAATCGCACTCCCAATACGTACGGCTTCTAAAACCTCCGCTGCGCCAGGCGAAAAAAATACAGTCGGGGTCCTGAGAATTATGCTTTTACTCCCTGAACTGAAAAATATAGTTGAATCCAGCCTCGAATTGGAAGAAACGCACACGATTTTAACAAGCGAATCTGGTCAAATCATTGCCGCTTCACCGAGCAGCGGGTATCGAGTAGATACCTACATAGAGATGAACAACGCAGCAGAAGAGGCGATTATTGAGGCGAAAAAAGGCGAGCAAGGAAAATACTACGATTATGAAGCCGACGGTGAAACAGATAGTTTCAACGAACCGCGGGTCTATGGTTGGGCGCGAACCCGACCCTCACCTACAGAGCCGTGGAAGGTGCGACAAAACTTCAGCAACTGGATCGTTTTTATTTCACGACCGACTTCCTTTGCTTATGCAGGGGTTGTAGAATTAAACAACTATATTTTTTATGTTACCATTGTGTCAAGTTGCATCGTTGTACTTATTGCATGGTGGGCAGCGCAGCGGATCGCAACCCCTATATTGAAAGTGGCAGAAGGGGCGCGTAGCATTGGGCGCGGTGAATTTGATAGTGAAATTGTCGTTGACAGCGATGATGAGGTGGGTGTCCTGGCTGAAGAGTTCAATGAGATGCGGCGGAATTTGAAAGCTGCGGTTGACAAACTCACCCAAGAGGAGCGAAAACTTACCGCCATCGTCGATAATCTCGGTGAAGGTCTGATTGTTGTCGAACCCTCCGGGCGTGTGCTCTACGTCAATCCTGTGGCTGAACGGCTACTTAATCTCGGGGAAACCAGTGATTATGAAAACTTTGTTGCCATTGATACAGAAACCGGGGCAATCCATTGGACAAAAATGGTGACTTCAACCGACGGTGCCCCAATTCGGGACACGAGAGCCGTTGATATGAAAGTTCTGTCCGCTTCGCAGCGTGAGATGGCAC
Source organism: Candidatus Poribacteria bacterium (assembly GCA_009843785.1). Classification (GTDB taxonomy): domain Bacteria; phylum Poribacteria; class WGA-4E; order WGA-4E; family WGA-3G; genus WGA-3G. Next base: position 14,880 of record VYCT01000193.1, read on the forward strand.
AGCATCAAACCATGATCGTCGAAGTCAATATCAATGGGCATCAGTCAAATAGTAACGGGGCGCGCGTGCTACGCATCATCGCAAGCCATTTTCCGGATGAGAGCAATAACACCGCTGGCACCGTTTATGTCTTTGATGACATCACAAATGAACACGAAATAGAACAGATGAAATCTGAGTTCGTCTCTCTTGTGTCGCATGAATTACGGACACCCTTAACATCTATCATCGGCTTCATTTCACTCATACTTGATGGGAAAACCGGCGAAATTAACCAGAAACAGTATGAAAGCTTAAGTCGCGCACACCGCCAATCCAAACGACTCGCCGCGCTTATCAACGATCTGCTCGACATCTCTCGAATTGAAGCCGGACGTATCGAGATGAAGCAGGAACAGCTGCAAATAGACTCCGTAGCACGACGGCGCATCGAAGAACTGCGTCCACAAGCAGATGAAAAAGCAATATCTCTGCGCTTGGAGACACCATCGCATCTAACTACGATGATTGGAGATGCAGACCGGATTGGACAAATTTTTATTAACCTCATCGGGAACGCCATTAAATTCACACCCGATAGCGGAAAAGTGACGGTCAGAATATCAGAATCTTCTGCTGAAACACCTCATCCCGATGATCAGGCTCGGACAACTTCAGGACAAAACGGGCGCGAAAATGACGGATTCCACGTTGAAGTTATTGACACAGGACCGGGGATACCCGCTGAGGAGAGAGAAAAGGTCTTTGATAAATTCAGACAACTTGGAAGTGTACAGACACGGCAACAGGGCGGTACCGGCTTAGGGCTTTCAATCGCATCTGGCATCGTCGAAGCACACGGCGGCAAATTGTGGGTGGATACCGGTGATAATGGACGCGGATGCAACTTCCAGTTTTTTATTCCGTTTTCTTAGATATGGAGCCTTTGGCTACTGCGTCCTTCTGCTTCGCATTGTCCCGCAAGCCTATAGAGGCTTGCGCAGAATGCAGGTGCCTGATGAAGGACGAATCGCTAATTAGAATCAAATTTTTTGAAACAGCTCAAAAACCCGTTTTTGACGAAGAAAAAAACGGTGCAGAAACCTAATATTTAAAAATATGGCTGAAACGATTTTAGTGGTTGACGATGATCTGGATATACTCGAACTGTTAAAGATGAACTTAGAACCAGAGGGGTACAACGTGCGTACCGCAAGCGATGGCGACAGTGCAGTACAAAGCGCATGCATGGATCCCCCGGATCTTATCCTTCTTGATGTAATGATGCCACATAAAAACGGTTTCCAGGTCATTGAAGAACTCAAAAACATAGAGGAAACGAAAAGTGTCCCTGTCATTTTAGTCACGGCGCGCGGCCAGACGGAAGATAAAGTTCGTGGGTTGGATACCGGTGCTGACGATTATATCACGAAGCCGTTTGACTTACGCGAGGTAACAGCCCGGGTTGAAGCGGTCCTCGGTAGAACCCGACCCATTAAATATATCAATCCACTTATGCGAGCGATGGGCGAAGGGTTTAGCGAGAAAGGATTGGAACAACTCGCTGGACATCTGCAAGCCGCCGCCGCAATTCAGAAAAAATTGTTACCCGAACAGGCACCGAGTCTCGACGGGTTCGACATTGCGACCCTGTTGCAAAGTTCCACATCTGTCTCTGGCGATTTCTACGATTTCATTCCACTCAGCGAGACACAGATCGGGATTGTGCTCGGGGACGTAAAAGGCAATGGCATCCCAGCGGCACTACTCATGGTGATGATTCGGACGGCACTCCGCTTACTCTGTCATGAGGAAGATACGCCCGCTTTGATCCTCAAACGGATTAATGACTTAGTGGCTCGCGATACTGAGGCGGATCTGTTCGCAACGATGATTTACGGTATATTAGACACCGAAACTTCAACCTTTACATACTCAAATGGGGGACACTGCTATCCACTTCACTGGAACACCACGCGGAATATAGATGTTTTAAAAACAGGCGGTATGTTGATAGGGGCATTTGAGGAAGCGACCTTCACAACTGGCACCTGTCTCCTCGCGCCTGGCGATATTCTCGTGTTCTATACGGATGGTATCACTGAAACGGAGGCTGGCGATGATCCGGGTTCCGACGGAAATCGCGGCGTGTCCGAAAATTCAGAACAGAGTGACGTGTACCCAGACGCAATACCGACCGATACATTCTACGGCGGTGATAGACTTGCTGTCTGTCTTTCCAAAAACGCGGCACTGTCAGCGTCAGCGTTATGCGAAGCGGTTGTTAACGATTTAGCGAGCTTCAGCGGAAGCACACAAACCCCTGACGATCGGGCGCTAATTGTTATAAAACGCGACGTTTAAATCAAAACGGGCATGCAGTATAGCATCACCCGCAGAACAAACAATATAACAGTTAACAGTTACCAGTTACCAGTTAAGAAAGAAACCTCTTTAACTGGCCACTGGTTACTGGCCACTGGTAACTTCTCCAGAGAAGGAGCTTCAAACGTGGGCGAGAGAACTGAACAGGTTATTACCCTTTCTCTCCCAAGCTCAATGCAGCATGTTTACCTACTCAGGGCTGTTGTCACTGAAATCTTGAAAGAGACAGATTTCAATGAAGACACCCAAGAGCGGATTAACCTTGCTACCATTGAAGCGGGTACAAACGCAATCCAACACGGCGATAGAGAGGATCCAGACAAACCAACAATTTTTCAGCTGATTCTTACTGAAAATGAACTCATCATTAACACTGCGGACGAGAAAGCGGAATCCAGACACAAAGAGTCCGAAACTGAACAGGTCATTACGCTTTCTCTCCCAAGCTCAATGCGACATGTCTACCTACTTGATGTCGTCGTTACCGAGATCTTGAATAATTTGGATTTTGCTGAGGAGATCCAAGAGCAGATTAACCTTGCTGCCATTGAGGCAGGTACAAACGCAATCAAACACGGAAATAAAGAGGACCCAAGCAAAAAGGCCATTATGCAGTTCCTTCTCGATGAAGATAAACTCACAATTGTCATTGAGGATGAAGGCGAGGGATTCACACGTAAAGAAGTTGCTGACCCACTTGACCCAGAGAATTTGCTGAAAAGCAGCGGCAGAGGTTTATTCTTAATGGAAGCCTGTATGGACGCTGTTACTTACGAAGCCAACGGCACTATTATCAAAATGGTCAAATATAAGACCTAAATGGTTGTCGGTTGTTGGTTGTTAGTTGTCAGTTAAGACGGAAAAGCTTATAATAAAGTCTTTCTCTTAACCGAAAACCGAAAGTTTTTTTGAAAAAAATCGTACTGAAAACTGATAACCATTCCGTAGAAAAACGGCACTGATGACTGACCACTACGCTAAGGAATTATCATGCAAGTCAATGTCCGACACAAAGGCAGTATTACAATCTTAGATATTGAGGGAAAAATTATTGGACCAGATGCCTTGGCTCTTAAATCCATCATTGATCAACAGATTCAGGCATTCAGCAGCGAGACAGAACAGGGCGAAAATCTTAATTTAATTTTAAATATGGAACGCGTCCAGATGATGGATAGCACCGGCTTAGGAATACTCGTCGCTGCTTATACGACTATCCGCCGCACTGAGGGACGCGTGGTGCTTCTTAATCTTGGGGGCAACATCAGAAGTCTTATTGTTATGGCGAAACTGATGACAATTTTTGACTGCTACAATACAGAAGCAGAAGCCATCGGTCATTTCCTATAGGTTTAATAGTTATCGGTTTTCAGTACGATTTTTCTGCGAAAAATCTTTCAGTTAACAGAAAGATTTGATGAATCAGATCATCCTCTTAACTGACAACTGATAACCAGTGCCCTAAAAACTACCCAAAAAATATGGAAACAAGCATCTCTACTGACACAGGACAAAGCATCAATTTATGGCATAAATGCACAGTGTGCAAGGAAGTTGTTTTTAGAGGCGAACTCGAACGGAACCTCTATATCTGCTCACACTGCGGCGCACTGTTCCCTTTACTTGCGGAGAAACGGCTCGAATACCTCTTCGATGATCCGTCAGTCGCAAAAATCAGATCAACCAATGCTGCCGGCCTCACCGCCGAAGGGACAATTTCGGAATATCCGACCTGTCTGTTCATCGCTGATATAGACGTGATTCCCACAGAGATTGATGTGTCACTGCTTCTGGCATCCATTGAAAACGCGTTACAGAAACAAATTCCACTGATCACGATCATCGCATGCCAACCGGAGGGGTATAAAGATACTTTGAAGGAAACCCCCTATGTGACAATGCAAATGGAACGACTCGCAGAGGCTTCGCTCCCGCATATCACTGTTATGACTGAAACGGAGGTGTACCCACTCGCAACGCATCTCCCTATTGGCGAATTGGTTATTGCGGAAGGAACAGTGGCTATCAAAAAACCAACACCATCAAATCTACAACCCGCACTACATGCCCCGGAAGAACAACTGATTACACAGGCACCAACATTAAAAACAGGCATAGAACCTGATATAAGTGTTGATTGCTATATCCCGCGTGAAGAGCTCCCTAACATATTAGGGCTATTTCTAAAATTTTTTTCGCCATAGTTGATAGACACTGTACTACCTATCGGGCAACGCTATGAGAACGCTCAGAACTCTCGACAAACAGTCCAATCAAACCTCTTTCATTACACAGAAATTTGAAGAGACCTTCGGTGGTTCCCCCGCATTCATCGCATCCGCCCCCGGCAGAGTGAACCTTATCGGTGAACATACTGATTACAACGACGGTTATGTGTTTCCTGTCGCTATCGATAAATATATCAACATCGCTGCGCGTAAACGACCTGATCGGCGCGTCACGCTACATGCACTGGATGTGGACGATGCTTGGGAATTTAGCCTTGACACATTGCCTGCCATCCCGCCACAGGCACCCACTTGGAGTCGTTATTTCATCGGTGTTGCGTCTCTCCTCGAAGCATCAGGAAGAGAAATAGTTGGAATAGATGCAGTCATCACAGGGGATGTACCAATTGGCGCGGGGTTAAGTTCTTCAGCCGCACTTTCGGTCGCTGCCACACTTGCCTTTTTAACTGCGAGTTCCGAACTCGTAGGGGACGGGTTTCCCGTCCCTGAAGATAACAAGAAAAAACTCGCAGCATTGTGTCAACGCGTAGAACATGAATTCGTTGATGTTAAGTGTGGTATCATGGATCAGACGATTTCGTTGTTAGGAAAAGAAAACCACGCACTGTTCCTCGATTGCCGTTCGCTTGAATATGAACACGTTCCGCTCAATTTGGGAGAGTACGCTATTGCGATTTGCAACACGAAGGTCAAACGAGAACTCGCTGCCTCTGAATACAACAAACGGCGTGCAGAATGCGAAAGAGGCGTGGATATTCTGAGCCGACGGATACCCTGCATATCTTCACTACGTGATATCGCACTAACGGATTTCAAAAAACATGAAGAAGAATTACCAGCATTAACACAAAAAAGATGCAGGTATGTAATTGAGGAAAATGCACGCGTGTTAGAGGCGGTTTCCGTGCTAAAGGGGCGCAGTCAAAGCGCACCAGAAGAAACAGACGCATCGCTTATACGGTTGGGTAGCCTAATGAACGCCTCACATAATGGGCTGCGTGATGATTACGAAGTGAGTTGTAAAGAGTTAGATCTGCTGACCGACATCGCACGTAGCATCACGGGAGTGATTGGGAGTCGTATGACAGGCGCCGGTTTTGGCGGATGCACAGTCAGCGTTGTTCATCAAGACGCTTTAGAGATATTCCAGACCCGTATAACAACGGAATACCACCAACAAACCGGCATTGAACCTGAAATTTATCTCTGTAATGTTAGTGACGGTGCACAAGTTTTTCGGAGCCCGGGATTATCTTGACAACCTATAAAGAAAAAACGGAACATAGTATCGGCGTTGATCTTGGCGGAACGGATATCAAGGCTGGATGGGTTTCATCCGTAGGTGATATTTCTTGTCGCGTCGTCGTCCCAACAGACGTAGAAACAGGGGGACCTGAGGTAGTCGCATCGCGGATTGCAGAAGCCGTTCGTCAAGTCCTTGTGAAAGTGGAAACGCAAAGCAGCGATGCAACATCATCTGAAATTCATAGCGAGGTATACGAAATTGGGGTCGGACTCGGTTCACCGGGACTTATCATTGCTGAAACGGGTGTCGTCCACTTCTCACCAAACTTTCCGGGGTGGAGCGATATCCAGCTTGTTACTTATGTAAACGCAGAACTGGCGAAACTACAACCCTTTAAAAAGTACAAGCCGATATTAAGAGGCATGGACAACGATGTGAATGCGATGACTTTAGGTGAACTCCATCACGGTGCTGGTGTCGGCTATAAGAACCTTGTCGCATTGACACTCGGCACAGGCGTAGGCGGCGGTGTGGTAATTGATGGCGAGGTCTATCACGGAAGCCAAAATACTGCTGGCGAATTAGGGCATACTGTCGTTAACCCCGATGGACGGTATTGTGGGTGCGGGAATCAGGGGTGTCTTGAGGCTTATGCGGGTGCGAAAAATATCGTGGAACGCGTCCAAGAGAAGATAGCAACTGGACGCAGCACCACTTTAGCCACCGCAACAAATGCCGGAACGACCTTAACGCCGCGGATGATAGCCGAAGCCGCGCAAGCAGGAGACGAACTCGCTATTGAGATTTTTGCTGAAACGGGGCGATATATAGGCATTGCCCTCACCTCAATAGCACATATTCTCAATCCGCAAATCGCGATCATCGGCGGTGGCATCGCAGAAGCTGGTGAGAAACTGCTCTTTGAACCGATCCGTGCTGAACTCTCTAAACGTGCGATGGATATACCGGCGCAAATGAAAATTGTAAAGGCACACCTCGGAAATGACGCTGGCATTGTGGGCGCTGCGATGCTTGCCCTTGAAGGATCTTTTAAATAAAGGAACTTTAAAAAAATGAAAAATGAGATACATTTGCTGAAGACTTTAGGCTCCCGACAAAGCCTCCAATCCGTCGAAAACCCAGGCGACCGGAAAATTGTCGAACCGCATCGGGTGTCCGTCTTACAAATTTTAGCGGCACTCTGTTTAGCGTTAATTCCGTTAAGTTGTGCCAAGGTGCCAGATTTCATCAAAGACACCTTCCAACCAGAGATGATTGTCCCTGTCTTTGATCCGGATGCTCACATCATGCCACAGACAGGCACTGTCGGTTATCTCAGAAACGGCATCAAGGTAATGGTGGTACCGCTCAACGACGTGAAGGCAGTTGACGCGTTCGGCGTCTTTATCTATAACGGGACAAACCACTGGATATCCTTCAAAAAGAAAGATTGTCAGATGCTCGATGGCACCGGTAACGTTACAATGCCAATCAACAAATCGCAGGAATCCTTTTATCTGAAAAAGAATTTTAGACCGAATCTGCCGCCTGAATTCGCGGCTGAAGTGTTCCGATGGGACAAGTCCATCAGAATACAAGGGGCACCAGCTGTACTCCCCAGAGCAGACCTTGAAAAAACAACGGTGATGCCGAGGCAATACGCGAGATTCTTTCTCTACTTCCGCAAACGGAGTATTAAGTATAGCAGCTTACGGATCATTGTGCCAAAAGTCACAAGTGATTTCAATGACCAACAAACGACGTTCGTTTTCAAATTTAAGGTACAACGCGGCTAATCTGGAGACCCCGCTTACCAGTTACCAGTTACCAGTTATCAGTTACCAGAAGGGAAGCTTCTTTACTGGTTACTGGACATCGGCCACTGTTAACTACTCCTTTTGTTTTTTTTTCTTGGTTTCCTTTTGTTTCAGTTGCGCCCTCCCCGAAAGTCAAGTTGCGCAGCCGGGAGCCCCACCTGTTACCGGGAAGGGACAGATTGAAATTCTTGCATCGAATCGTGAACGCGAACTGCTGCCTATCGTCGGTATTAACTACGTCAGAACACTTGGCAGTGCCGGACAAGGGGCAGGTGAGTTTCAGATGCCCTTGGGACTCGCAATAGATGAAGCAGATAGAATCTACATCGCCGATGCCGGGAACAACCGAATACAAGTTATTGATGCCACCGGCAATTACATCACCGAATTCGGCGGACGTGGGTGGCAGACTGGCGAGTTTGACCACCCCTCAGACATAGCGTTGAGTTTCCAACGCAGCTACCGCCACCTCTATGTCGCAGACACGCGGAACAATCGGGTACAATACTGCAATTTCGTTGACCAAATTTTTTATCCGCTCAGCCAGAGTATAGAGGACACACCGTTAGACCAGCCTGAAGGGATCGGCATCGGACGAAATGGCGAGGTGTATGTTGTAGATACCGGCAATCATCGCTGGATTGAATTCAACGTTACGGGGGTACCAGTTGTCGCACGTGGCAGCTTCGGCGGTGGTCCAGAGCAACTCTGGAATCCTACAGACCTCGGTGTCGATACCCACGGAAATGTTTACGTCGTTGATACAGGCAACCACCTCATCAAAAAATACGACTTTAGCGGCAATCCTATGAGTGCTTGGGGCGGTGAAGGAGATACGCTGGGGCACCTGCGGGAACCAAAGTGCATCGCCTTAGACGACTGGAATTATCTTTACGTAACGGACAGCGGTAATCGGCGTATCCAAGTCTTCGCACCTGACGGTAAGAGCGTCACAGAGTTTACCACCCCTACACTTCTTGAGCCGATAGGCATCGCAGTCTCGAAAAACGGACGCGTCTTTGTGAGCGATGCGGAAGCGAATAACATAAAGGTGTTCCAAATTTTTCGTAAAAAATAGTTATCGGAGGAATGGTCATCGGTTATCAGTTATCGGTCATCGGTTAAAGAGATTTTGACGCATTCAAGCCATCCCTTAACTGAAAACTGAAAACTGGAAACTGAAAACTGTTAATGCGTATCCGACTCTTTTTCCTCGTTTTCTTCTGCTTGTGCCTGCTGCTATGCCTGAGAAGTACGGCACAAGAATCCCCTGATGACAAAACCAACACCCTCGAACTTCCCACCTTTTCTGTTCTCCAGAAAACGGAGTCCCTCGAACTGAAAATCGGTGAGCAGGAATTTACGGTGAAGTACCCGCCAATTCTCCCTAACAGTGAACAGTTAGTCGCAGCGGATGGAAAAGTCCTTGTCCGAAATGTAGACTATCAAATTGATTTCTATCCCGGAAAAATCACTATCGTAACGCCGGATGCCATAACCGACCCCTACAAATTAAAGATAACCTATCGCACACTGCCCTTCGCAATAAAAGAGGTCTATAAACGCGACCTTTACGGTGAGCAAAACCCGGATAGCCTTCGGTTTCCATCAGCGGAGGAGTCATCAGTGAAAGAGAGGTCTGATGAGACAAACCGCTTTTTAACTGACAACCGACAACTGACAACTGACAACTATTCTCCCGATAACCAAACATCACAATTAGAAGTCTCCGGTAGCCAGACGTTCGGTATCTCGGCTGGGAGTGGGCGTGACATCACGCCGAATCAGGAATTGCGTGTTAATGTGGAGGGCAATGTCTCCGAGAATATCAGCATCCTTGCGCTGTTATCTGACCAAGACTTACCAATTCAACCCGAAGGCACAACCGAGAATATCCAAGACATCGATCAGAAGTTGGTGCGTATCACGCATCCGAACATGAGAGGCACACTCGGAGACTTTGAGGGATCACTCGGTGCCTCGGAGTTTATCTTTTTCCCACGTGCGCTCGAAGGCGTACAAGTCGAAGGCGATTTCAAGTGGGGGAAATTTCACCTCATTCCGAGTGCTATTCCGAAAGGACAGTCCACAAGCTTAGTGCTTCGTGGAGAGGAAGGACGTAGCGAATATCGCCTCACCGTCGATGGACAATACGTCATCGTGAAAGCGGGGAGTGAAATTGTCTGGTTGAATGGCGAGCGGATGCGGCGCGGTGAGAACAACGATTACGTCATCCGTGAATATGGAGATCCGATCGTCGAATTCAACAGCAAGCACTTGATAACAAGCAACGACACGATTCGGATCGACTTTGAATATATCCCTGAAGAACGCGCATATCAACAGAATCTTTACGGACTCAGCAGTGTCTTTACACTACCCGGAGAACGGATAAGCCTCGGTGCCTCGTATGCTGTTGAGGCAGACCTAAACCAACCCGAACAGGCTTTAATCCAACTCAGAGACACCGACCTGGAGGCACTACGTCAAAATATCCTTGATCCCGAAGAAGACGGCAGATCACTTCTCACACCACCGCGGAAACATACAGTATGGGGTGTAGAAAGCCGCATGAATATCACCGAAAAAGCGTGGATTGAAGGCGAACTCGCTTACAGCAATCTTGATAAAAACACCTATTCCACCGTAGACCGTAAAGAGGTGAGTCAGGCGTGGAAGCTGATCGGCTATGCAGACTGGGATTTCGCAACATGGACAGATAAACAGAATCGGGGATCCAAACCCCTCCTACACACAAATTTTGACATACGAGCAATGGATGCCGATTTTGTGCCTGTCGGCGCATCAAGTGGTAACCGCTCCCGTTCCCGTTATGAAACGCAATACGCCAAAGAAGGTTTTGATGATGCGTTCCTGTTTGATAGTGCAGGACGCTCGCAAATTGCCCGAGATGAGAGAGCCGCGAACTTTGACATCCGATTGATACCGATGGATTGGTTAGCTCTTAATGCTGGAGTCGGTAGGAGCGAAGAGAGAGAACCACAACCCACCCGAACCGTTCAGGAGGCAACGGATGCCATCGGTGGCACAGAGGTACCGTCTACCGCAAACGCAACTATCCGTGATAATTTTAATTGGGGGGTCAACTTCAATCAACGCTCGGGCAGTGGGAGTATCCTCCCTACCCCCAGTCGTAGGGGCCAGGTCCCCTCGCCCCTACCAAGCAGGCAAACGAGAATGTCACCGGAAACACGCCATAGCGTGACTTCTGAAGAGGGGTCAGAGAAAGCACCGTCTAAGGGCGCGCAGCTCCTGAGGAAGCTACCGAATTTTCGTTGGGATGATTACCGGAGCAGTTCACGTGTGGAGAGTGAAGATTCAGCACGAACGCAGTCGCAGCGGAAATCGCGACAAGAAGGTAACCTCTCCTATCCGCTCGGTCCGTTCAGAATTATTGGGACATTGGGCAGACTGGAATCAAACGAAGCACGCAACGCTACACTCAACCGAAAGCGGAACCGGGCGATTGGACGCGTGGATCTCGTCAAATTCAGTTGGGTGTCTGTCAACACCAGCTACGAACTTGAGGAGGCTTATGCGAAAGAACCGTTGCTCACTGTGGACGACGCACCCATCGGTCTATCCGATTGGCAGCGAAGCACGACGGCGCGGACGTGGAAAGTGGGTCTCTTTTCACAGCAAAAATCTTTTCTCAGCGGCGGGGTAAATCTGACTGCCAATCTCGCACGCCGGATGCTGAAAGCACACACGGATATCGGCGCAGATACGACAACGCAACTCGCCGATATCAACATTCAGTTGACACCCCTCAGTCGCGCAATTGACATAGAACTCACCTACGAGTTAGATAAAAAATTGACAAGCCAACGCCACGAAATCTATACCAACATTCATCCACACACTGGTGTCTTACTTCAACCCGGCGAAGGCTATTACGTGAAGTTGGACGATCTGCACTATGTAGAAGATCCTGAGGAAGGCACCTACATCAAAATCTACCAAAATGTCGGTGATAAACCCACAACAGCGGTAGATGCCGAATTCCGTATCCGTTTTCAACCCCGTCAGTATTTCGCACGCCGTGCCAGAGCGCGCCAACAGCAGCAACGTAGGGGCGAGGGGACCTCGCCCCTACAACGCGATAGTTTACGCCCAACACCAAATGGTCGTCAGTCATCAGTTATCAGTCGTCAGTTAAGAGATGGATCTGTTGAACCAGAGTCCTCTTTAACCGATAACCGAAAACTGGTAACTGTTAACTATTTAGAATGGCTTCTGAGTGCACTCAGGGGTCAAATACGATTCTGGCTAACAGAAGAACAGGAGGTAGAAGATGCGGTGTCTCTGTATCTGCTCCAAAGCTTACAAGGTTCGGACACACTTTTCGGGCGGTTGAACCAACACCACAGACTTGAGTTTTCACCCTCACCGGCGTTCAGCCTTGAGTTCAACCTCCGCACTGGCGAGACGCTTAACAAGCGGATTAATAACCAAGAACGCCACAGGCTGCATAACACTTGGGATGTCGGTTTCTCCGTGAATCCTACGAAACGCTTGTCTGTCGGCGCAAATTGGGAACAACGTCGGGAAAACGAAAAATATAGTCAATTCAATTTTGAAAACATTGCAGCGGAAACCGATCCTACCGAAGAGATGCAAGATTCTCCGCCCACACCTATCTCAGACCTCCGTCAACTTGAACAGATAACTGAACTCAGCCTCCGATATGACCTGAACAACTCCCTAGAGTGGAGTGGTATTGGCGGCTATAAACGGACAACCGACGAGGAACAACTTGGCGAGGAACCTGAAGCTAAAACGCGCACCTTCTCTTATGAAAATCGCATCACATACAGGCTTAGCGGTAAGGGACGCATTGTTTTCAACTACAAACTCGGCTACGGCACAAGCAGCGGCGGCATCCCCTTTGCACAATATACTTTCTACGAAGGCATTAGCCACGAAATTCGTACAACAGCAGATTACAGATTACGAAAATTCACCGATCTACTCTTTCGGCTCAATTACCGTCTGCTCTCTACAAAGCACCGAAAACCCGAACACCGCTTAGAGATGACGGTCAGCGCAGAACTTTAAGGTGATTCGGTGATAGCCTCATCCCAATCCCACAAAAAGATTGTGCCGTCTTGTGCCGTGCTAACCAGCGTTTCCCCATCAGGCGAAAATTTCAACGTCTCCACTTGCTGTGTATGCCCATCAAGCGCAGCGATTCTGTCTCCAGTCTTGGCATCCCATAATTGGATTGTCCCGCTGCTATGCCCACTGAGGAAAATCGCGCCATCCGGTGAAAACATCAACGGTTTTGGATAATCATGGTGTATCCCCCAACCTCGTTTATGCACAGTGCTAACCGAAAAAAGTTTATGACCGGTACGCACGTCCCATAAATGGAGTTGCCTCGGTGTACCCGCAGCGAGCAAGGCGCAGTCTGGTGAAAACGCCAATGCCGAAATATGCCTCAGATGCTCTTGTTCCATCGGTTCTGTCAGTTCTGAAAAGACGGTCAAAGCTTCGCCGGTCGCAACGTCCCACATTCGGATTTCCCCTTCTGTAGTTCCACTCACAAGCCATCTACCATCTGGTGAAAACGCCAACGCCAAAATCGTTGGCAGATTGTGGTGAAAGCCGAGGGGTAGGTCACTATAAAGATGAAGCCCAATGACCAATTCATCGCCTGTTTCCGTATTCCATAAGCGAATGGCATCACCGGAAATAGTCGCCACCGTTTTAGTTCTATCGTCAGGAGAAAAGCTAAGTTCGCTGCTCCCTCGCTGCAATCTCGCAAGTTCGTCTCCAGTCGATACATCCATCAACCGAATTAGATTATCTGGCTTCGTAGTAGAAAACCGAATAGGGGACCCATCGAAAACTATCGTACCGTCTGCCGCTGCACTGACGAGTTTCGTGCCATCCGGTGAAAACGCTAAAGCTGAGTACCAATCCCGATGTCCTCTATTTTGGATGGTGGATTTTTGCGCTGTTTCCACATCCCAAAAGGTAATTTCACCGTTAAACGCCGCGCTGACAAGCGTGGAACTGTTCTGAAAGAAGGTCGCCGCTTTTATGGATTGTGTGTGTCCACTGATAAGGGTATCTGCTGGAGCCCCAGTCGCTGTCTGCCAGAATCGGATTGTGCCATCCTTACTCCCGCTTACGAGTGTGTTACCATCGGGTGAAAATGCTAACCCAGTAATACCGTTGATATGGCCGGTGAGCGTCGCGAGGGGTTCGCCAGTGGTGGCATCCCACAATTGCACTGTTTTATCGGTACTGCCGCTGGCAAGCATTTTTCCATCGGGTGAAAACGCCAGCACATTTGTCGGTCCGGTATGTTTCTGCAGCGTCATCGAATCTCGATCGCCAGTGAGATCTGACAATCGGACTGTATTATCTACCCCACCACTGGCAAGACGGGTACCATCCGGCGAAAACGCCACTGCTAAAATCAGTCTACTAAACGGATGTTTGAGACGCACAGGTTTATCCAACGGCTGAAGCGGAAAATCCACGTGTCCTCTGAGCGTCGATAACTTTTTACGGGTTGCTACGTCCCATAACTGAATCATCCCGTTCTCTTTTCCAATCGCGATTTTATCGCTCGTCATCGCGTAAACACCACTAAAATCCTCTGAACTAAAGAGACCGATCCCGAACAACCCAGTTTTAAGGTGTTTTGTTTTCCCTTTCCCGTTCTCAATATTCAATCGCGTAATCGCAGCATGCCCACCACTACTCAAACCGATCAGCGTTTTCCCATCTGAAGAGAATCGCAATACGGAAGCATCCCCGTACAAATCAATAAGCGGCACTTCGCGCTCGGTAGCGATCTCCCACAATTGGATGAGCCTCTCCGCAGAAGAACTGGTAAGGAAACGGCCATCCGGTGAAAAGCTGAGGGCTTCACACATCCCGCCGGCAAACAAAGATTTCTCCTCACCTGTCTCCACATCATACAACCATACCCCGATATTACTACCCACTGCAAGTAGGGTTCCATCCGGTGAAAACTGGATTGTGGTAATCCCACCTTTTCCGAAGCGCGCTTTTGCGGCTTTGGGCAGCTTCCAATGTGCGTGGTTTTTAATTGTCTCGTTTGATTCTGCTTCTACAACCGATGCTGAAACGTCGTTAGGCTGCTGACTGGAGGTTTCTCCCTCGCTCGGTGTGCTAACACTCCCAAGTTGCGTGCGAATATCGGGTTCGGCTTCAAGGTTCAGCACAATAGGTGCTTCAATGAGTTCAACTGTCATCTCTGATGGCGCGTCGAAACTATACGGTTTTTGGAAACGCGACATATACTGATTTCCTATGCCTAACATCAAAAAGATGGCCGCTAACGTAGAAACGGCAATTGCCCACGGCACTAACGGCTTACTGTTAGATGGCGCAACCGGTTTCAACCGTGATATCTCTTGCATGATATTCTCTGTAAGGTTCGGTGTGATTTGAAAATGCTCTAAAGCCTCGCGAATCATGGGTTCCTCCTTTTTTAAGCGGCGACGTGCACGGTAGAGCCGATTCCTGATTGCCGCCTCCGATACACCTAAAAATTCGCTAATTTCTTCGTAGGTCATTCCGCCGAGGTAATAGAGCGTGATGACCGTTCGGTCACTCTCTTGTAACTTCGCAAGCAACTTCTTGACGACTTCGCGTTGTGTTTCCTCTGTCATCCGCTCGTTCTCCGCAATGACGTATTCCGAATACGTCGCTTTTTCTAACGGCGCCCTGCTCGTCCCTTCCAACGCCTGCGTCCACTTCCGATTTTTCCGGAGCCACGCTTTACACTGGTTCGCGGTGATGACATACAGCCAACTCGCAAAGGACTGCGGTTCCTTCAGCGTCGAGAGGCTCTGATACGCTTTCAAGAGGGTATCTTGTGTAATATCCTCAGCAATATGGAAATCACCGATCTTTCGCCACGCAAGGGCATGAACAGATCTCTGATACTTTCCCACAAGCGCAGAGAACGCAGTATCATCGCCATCAAGGGCGCGTTGGATGAGTGCAACATCGTCATTTTTCATCGGACACCTCTGAAAAGGGAATGTTCATTATTTCACATCAACATATAGTGACGCGATAAGCGGAAAAATAATCTCACAATTCTGCAAAAGGTAGGAGCCAATTCATGTAAATCGGGTTGAGATTCCCGCTTGGTGATAACAAAGGGTAAGGAAACTGGCAGTTGTTCGATCTGTCTCTTTTTTTATCTGTTAGCAGAATTATAGCGTAAGTTTATAGTAGAACCCGTAATTATTTGTATACGCGGAAGGAACCGTAGAGGTGTTTTGCTTGGGTGTTTTTTCAACGTATGTGTAACAAGCGTATCAAAAAATGAGGAGGCAAGCACCTGCAACCCACAGGTCGTTACCTCCCTAACAATCTGTTTTACCATTATTCGCTTTTGGGTGACCCCGTGAGGCCTTCATTCCAATCCCACAAGAGTATTGTACCATCTGTGGCAGCACTGACGAGCGTTGTACCATCCGGTGAAAATGCTAACGTGTTTACGCGTTTTGTATGCCCATCAAGCGCAGCGATTTTCTCTCCCGTCTTAACGTCCCATAATTGGATTGTACCGTTGTAAAGCCCACTAACAAGCACCTCGCCATCCGGCGAAAATACCAACAGTTCCAACAGTTCGGCAGAACCAGTGGAGGACCTGTCTTGCCTATGCCCAATCCTAATGGGGAGAAGCTCATTAGCCGTATCGACTTCCCACAAATGGATGTTACCACTTGTTCCGGCGGCGAGCAAGGCACCGTCTGGCGAAAATGCCAACGCCCGAGCTCTCAGTGCCTTCGACTCTGCAAAGGCAACCAGTGCCGCACCGGTCGCAACGTCCCACATTTGGATTTCTCCCTTTGAAGTACCACTGACGAGCCATCTACTATCTGGCGAAAACGCTAATGACCAAACCCAGGGTATATTGCGAATAATACCGGGACCCAGATTCCTCACATCAGCGAGAGGTATTGCCACTTCATCACCCGTGTCCGTGTTCCACAAGCGAATTTCACCCAGACCCCTAAAGGCAACCGTTTTGCCATCAGGAGAAAAGGTCAGTTTTTCGGCACCTCTACCATATTGCAAGGTTGCCAGTCCACGCCCTGTCTTTACATCCGTCAGGTGAATAAAATGATATGCCCGATAAGACGCAACAGGCTGGCGGAAACTTGTGCCTGCCCCGAAGATTGGAGTCCCTTCTTCTACGCCTAAACTAACGAGTTTTGTGCCATCGGGTGAAAATGCTAAAGTTACGAACCAATCCCGATGTTCCGTATGGTGGACAGTGGACTTTTGCGATGTTTTCACATCCCACAAGGTAATTACACCATTAAACGCCACACTTGCAAGTAGGGGCGAGGTTACCTCGCCCCTACGATCTTCCAAGAAAGTCGCTGCTTTCGTCAACTGCGTGTGTCCAGTGATACGGTCAGCCAACGGAGCCCGAGTTTGTGTATTCCAGAAGCGGATCATGCCATCTGCGCTGCCGCTCACAAGCGTGCTGCCATCGGGCGAAAACGCTAACGCAGTAATACCGTTGATATGACCCCTAAATGTCGCGAGCGGTTCTCCCGTGGTGGCGTTCCACAACTGCACCGTTTTATCGGTACTCCCACTGGCAAGCATTTTTCCGTTCGGAGAAAAGGCTAACACGTTTGTCCAACCCTTATGTTTTTCGAGTGTCATCCATTCGTCGGCGTTAGTGAGATCCCATAATCGCACCGTCGTATCGTCGCCTCCACTGGCAAGGCGCGTGCCATCGGGTGAAAACGCTAACGCTAAAATCTGATTTTTAGGCCGTGGTCTGTGAGGCACAGGTTCATCCAACGGCTGAGACATCAAATCTATATGGTGGCCTCTGAGCGCAGGTAACGCTTCGCGGGTGGCTGTGTCCCATAACTGAATCTTCCCATCCGTCCGCCCACCCGCGATCTTATCGCGTGTAATTGCGTAAACTCGATTTATCGGACGCAACCGGCCAATTGGCGCAGGACTGAAGAAAGGCTTCGCAGTCACCCTTCCAGTTTCAATATCCAAACTGATAATCGCATCTCCTGAACCGCCCACACTGACAAGCGTTTTCCCATCTGAAGTAAAACGTAACACTAAAGCGGTATCATAGACCTCAGGGAGTAACACTTCACGTCCGGTCGCGATCTCCCACAACTGGACGCTCGGCGCGTCAGTCTCATATTCACCGCCGTTGGCAAGGAAACGACCATCCGGCGAAAATGCAAGAAATCGGCACGCGCCCTTAAACAAAGACTGCTCTTCACCTGTCTCCACATCGTACAGCCATATACCGATGTTACTCCCGACCGCGAGTTGCCTGCCGTCCGGTGAAAACTGAATGGCGTTAACGCCGCCCTTACCGAAACGCGCTTTCGCCGCTTTGGGCAGATGCCATTGAGAATAGTCTGTATCCGTTTCCTCTGATTGCGCTTCCGCAACCAATGCCGAAATATCGTTGGGCTGCTGATTGGCGGTATCGCTTTCGCTCGGTGTATTGACATTTCCCAACTGGGTACGAACATCTGGCTTGGATTCAAGGTTCAGCACCACGGGTGCCTCAATGCGTTTAACTGTCATCAGCAGCAGAACCCCTATCACCGAAGCGATGATTGTCCATGACACTAACAGTTTAGTAGATTTGGTGGTACATAGCATTTCACGTGTCGCGCGCTGCATGGCATTTGACGTGAATTGAAGGTTGCCCAAGCCATCGCGAATCATAGGTTTCTCCTTCCTTAAGTGGTAGCAGACACAACCGAAACGTCCCTTATTTATATTAACCCAAGTTGCTACTAACAGATTTTCGGCGTTTCAACAACACTTTTCAAGTATTTTCTTTACCCCGTAGGGGTGTTATGTCTATAGAAAACGTATATCTAAGGGACCGCACCCCGTAGGGGTGCTATTGCTTCGCAGTCAGAATAAATAGGGGGCAACTTGCGTTATATTACCTGATTGCCTACCTTAAGTATTATACCACAAATGCAGCTAAAAGCGCATCTGTTCTGGGAAGGGTGTGCGGGGCCATTCAATTGTACCTATTCACTTTATGTCCGTGAATATTTTTCTCCTGTAGGAGCGAGCTGTGCTCGCGATTTTTCCTAAGAACATTCACCTATGTAAAGCAAAACCAAGATCCAAATCGAGAATTGAATGACCCTAGAAGGGTGTGTAAATATTTGAATAAATTATTGAGGACTTGAATACGGAGAGAAGGGCGGTATTGTTGCACCGCCCAGGTAAGATATACCGATTTTTACTATTCGTTAAGATTGAAGTGAAGTACACCATTGTTCCACGTACCGACATACAACACGTTCCCATCAACAGCAAACGAGGTCACCCGTTCCGGCACTTCTGAAGCAACCTCTTTCCACGTGCCGTTTTCCAATTGATACACTGCTGTCTTGGAAACACCATAAAGCGTTGTGCCATCGACTGCTAATCGCCCGATAATGAGAGGCGTTCCGGCTGCATCGGTGATCGCACGCCACTGTTTGCCATCATTTGACGCAGCAACACCTGCATCCATTGCTACATACACGGTAGAACCCACAAACACCATATCATGAAAAGCTTTAACGGGAAATGGCAAGCTTGGCGTAAGGTCAATCCAATTATTCCCCTTATCAAACGAGACGACGAGGTGTCCATCCCGTTTGCCGACGTAGAGGGTATTTTCTGAAGCCGCAAGTTTCAGTTCTCTGAATGCCAATTGCGAAGTCAGTTCAACGGTTTCTTCCTGCTCGGTGTCGTACCATTCAGTATCACCCGGTTCCCATCGGAGGAGTTTATAGTTGTACTCCATATAGAACGTATCACGGCTAACAGCAAACGCCCCCTTACGGAACCCTAATTGCGTATATATATCCGGCTGTTGCGGATCCGATTTCACCAGCTGTCTGAAAAACTCTGCCGCACCGGTAGATTTTTCTTGCAACTGTTTGATGACTGATGCTTCTGGTAAATTAGGATCGTTCATCCTTTGCATCCTTCTTTCATGCATCCAGAACGTTAATTCCATTGCGTCAAGGATTGGCATGCCTTGTATCGGTATAAGCGAATTGCTATCTGTAGATACACGATATATCCGCGTTTTTCCTCTACCAAGCGAATCTCCGCCTTTTGCGTAGATTTTACCATCAGCTTTGACGATATGGGTAATACGTGGTGGTTCCTCTCGATCTGGTTCCGTCATCGGCATTTCTATTTGGACATCCTGCCACGATGTACCCTTATCCGTCGTTTTTACGACCTTTTCTTCTTCATATCTCGCGTAGAGCGTCAGAGGTATGTTATCCCCTTTACTGTTTTCTCTATATGCGATCAGATTACCTATTTGACCCGTATCCTGAGTGATGTTTACGATGTCCCACGATTTGCCCCCATCGGTCGAACGATGGAGTCCATCTTCCCAACCATCAACATAAAAAACACGCTCGTTTACCGCTATCGCAATGTCTACATCAGCATTCATTGCAGGGGACGTACCGGGTAATTGTACGGGTAGCCACGTGTCTCCACCATCGGTAGAACGCACCATTCCTTGTTCCATAGCCAAAAGTGTGTCACCCGCAGCAATAAGTTTAACAAAAGGCGGCCATCCTTTTACTGCCCAAGCGTTTGTCGGCGTAATATCGTCCCACGAATTCCCCAAATCAGTTGAACGGAATATCCACCAAGCTTGCAGCAGCCCCCTGGAAACTTTACGAGGATCCGCGGATATCTCTGCTGCAACATAAAGATTCTTTTCTGTTGCAGCAACTGAACGGACCAGACTGACAGATACCGGAAATTTAACGCTTTGCCAGCTATCAGTACCGAGGCGGTAGAGTCCATTTCCTGTACCAGCAAACAATGTGTCTTGAATATTGACTATAGAGCGGATATACCCCATATTCCCCATCATTAACCCATCGTTTATTGCCTTCCACGTTTTACCGTTATCTTCAGAACGGAAAATTCCCCTGTCAAAAGCGGCATAAAACGCTCGCTCTGTTAGTATCAAGCCAATAGCATCATAAAGTCCATCTGGCAAAGTGTTTACCAAATTCCATGTCTGACCATCGTCCTTTGAAGCAAAAAATTCGTTAGCCAGCATAACGTAGAGCGTATTTTTCCATTTTGTGATAGGTACATTCGGAGGCAGCACTCTTACCAATGGATTATAGTAAAGCTTTTAATTAATTATACACTTTTATAA
>VYCT01000362.1 GCA_009843785.1 Candidatus Poribacteria bacterium
AACACTAAAAACCTTTCACCACAAACCTTCAGAAAAAAATGGGGGTAAGTGACCTATAAAATCTCGCTTGTCTTTTTTTCGTGTTTGCTGTATAATAGGTTTGATTTAAACGTTTGTTATTTATGCGACAATTAGGCTGCACCGATACAGTGGAAGCGAGAAGAAAATGGATAACACACAGATCAAAAAACGACTCAATACCTATGTGCCTGACTTAGATGTGCCTTTTGAAGCGTTGCAAAAACAACTTGCTGCGTTCATCCAATCCGAACGGGAGCAGTTAAAAACCCGTATCTTAGGGGGCGAAAGTGGTTTTGGGGCTTGTGGCATACATACACAGGTGTGGGATGTCGTGATTCAGAAGGTGTATGAGGTTGCCGCCTTCCAGATTCGAGATGAATTCCAGAAGCAGATTGATGTCCTGAGCCAACTTCCAGACGTTGATACGAACGACTTAGCGGCAGAATTAGAGGGATGGATGCCGGATGTCGCACTCTATGGTGTCGGTAGTTACGGTAGGAATGAGCTCTGCTATTTTTCGGATGTGGACGTTGTTTATACCTCCTCTGTGGATTTAGAGGATATTTACGATGAGAGCACGCTGGAACTGATCCGCTGGTTCTACGATTTTTTTGATAGCCTGCACTCCGTGATTCCGGGATTTGAGTTCAGTTTTATCTATCGCCCACTCGCGGATATAGCGCAGTGGAACTACCAAGATATGACTGCCTTGATTGATATGCGGTTTATTGCGGGGGACGCGACGCTCACGGAACGTTTCCGAAAAGCCGTGCACTCCGAAAAATCAGATATCTCACTGGTGTTGGACCTGCTGAAATCCAAAGCGGATGCTTTCAAGGCTTCTGAGGATACCATCTATCTCAACCAACCGAATGTAAAAACCGGACGCGGTGGACTCCGCACGCTTCAGTACGCACTCTGGATATGTGGGCTTCCCGATTTTATATCGATCCCTGAAATCTATCAACGCTACGACGATGAGCAGCTCATGCCGTCCCTGGATTTTATGTTCAAGGTGCGCAATCTGTTGCATGTGTTTGCCGATGCGCCGCATGACGATCTGACCTATCACCCTGAAAAAGAGGATCTGCTGCAGGCGCAAATCGCGCGTGTCCTTGGATTAACAGATGAGACCGACGAAGGGCGTTACGCGTTTATGGCGGAATATTACGCGAAGGCAAAATATCTGCATTTCAAAGCAGAGTTGTTAATTCGGAAGATGTTGGCGAACGGTATCCCGATTTCCGATGTGCTCGCGGTCAGAACAGATATGCTCTATTGCATGGATAATAATTTCGGTGAGTTGGATGCAGCCGAGCTCTTTACACTGTTCACCTACTTTCAGCAATACGATTTTGAAATCGATGCATCCCTTTCCACATTCATCTCCCGCTACGTTCACGCGTTTGATTGGGGTTCTTTCCAGAAGCGGATGGCAGAGCTGCTAAACATACCGGGTGATGTCGCGAAGACACTCACACGCTTACACAGACTCGATATCCTGTCGCATCTCGGAGAGGGTGGGGCACTTTTTGAAAAGGCGATGATGACACGGAGCGAGCGGAGTCTTGATCCGTATACTGTTGGAAAACATACGCTCGTTGCGATTGGCTATCTGGATGAGATTCGGCAGACGGAGTCAAGTAGTCCGTTTGGTGGGGCAGGCGGTTTTGGTGCGCCGGTGTCGCCGTCCCCGACTTCCGAATTAGAGGAGCTCAACACCGCGTTTCGCGCGCTTTCGGATCCGAGTCCGTTGTATATGGCGCTTTTCCTGCACGATATAGATAAGCCGGATCCGACGCATCCGATGACCGGTGCGGAAAAAGCGGAACGCATCGCGCCCGAATTTGGGTTCAATCCACAACAGACAGATGATATCTGCTTTTTGATTCGGGAGCACCTCGCGATGATAGATCTGGCACGCTATCATCATTGGGATGAAAGCACGATCGCCGAGTTCTGTAAGAAGGTTAACTCGTTAGAGCGTTTAACAGCCCTGTATCTGCTGACCTATTGCGATTCCAAAGCGAACGGTTCACAGAACTTCAGCCATGTCGTTAAGCATAATCTGAAGAGTTTGTATGAAGTGGCACGGACGCGCTTCGTTGGTCAAGAGGAGACGCAGTGGGGTGCCTTCGCGCCCGTTGAAGAATTTCAGCAATTCCTTCACCACATGCCAGTCTCCTACCGTATTAGCGTTTCGCCTGAGGAGATCGCTATGCATATAAAGATGACGACACAAGCGGAAGCCGCGGCTACAGAAACAGATACGACGGCGAGTGCGGGGATCGTCCAATTTGTTGACCGTCCCGGATTTACGGAACTACATCTCTGTAGCCCCAGTCGGATCGGGAAGTTACACAGAGTCAGCGGTCTGTTTTTCGCGAATGGGATAGATGTCCGAGACGCGCGCGTCTATACGAAACAGGATACGAATATTGAGCTTGAAATCTATCGACTCGTCCATCAACCGCTCCATCACCGCGGGGAGCCGATGCCACTTGACGAGGATCTGAAACGGGACCTCGATTTTGACATCCGGAGTCTCCTTGCCGAGGAGGTTACGCTCGACCAGATTTTTGAGAGGCACTATGTGAATCTGAATGACACGTGGCAGGTTGATGATGTTAGTGTTGAGACGGCACGGAGTTACTCAGAGATTGTCGTCGTTGGCGAAGAAAAGATGGGGTTCCTCCACTATTTCAGCGGTATCTTGGCGAAACTCGGACTTAACGTTGAGATGTGTAAATGTTCCGGGTTAGGGGGGCAAGCGATCGACCGGTTCTACGTTCAACCGGTGGCTGATCCGAAAGCGGTACACGCTGATATTATGGCGGCATTAGAAACGGAAAACGGGAAATAGTTTCAATGTGAGGAATGACATGAAACAACGGGTATTAATTACAGGTGCAGCGGGTAGCGTCGGCACCGCGCTCTGGAAAGCATGGGAAGAACAGGACACTTATACTTTAACATTGATGGATGTCAACCCGATTGCAGCGGCGAATTCGCGGGTCGTACAAGCCGATATTCGGGATTACGCTGCGATGCAGACGTTGTGCCGCGAGCAAGATGTGTTGGTCCACTTGGCATATATCCGCCAAGATGCGCTTGGGAAGGTGCCGGGTGAAGTCAGCGACATCGGTGCGTCTATGAACCTTTTTGAAGCGGCACGAGAGGCCGGTATTCAGAAGATTGTATACGCCAGCACGAATCACGTTTCAGGCTGGAACGAGCGATTGAGTTCGCCGCCTCGGTTCTCTACCGGCGACCAGTTTCGTCCGGACAGTTGGTACGGGGCGATGAAGGGGATGGCAGAGATTGCGGGACGGTATCTCGTGGATGCACACGATATGCGGTTCATGAGTATCCGTATCGGGAGTTTCAACGGGACGTACGAACCGAGCGGCATTCGTCATTGTAGCACGCTCTTAACGCCGCGAGATTGTGTTCAACTCTTCGGTTTGGCTGTGGATTACGAGGGACCGGTGAAATATCTGGTTACGTATGGACGTTCTGCAAACTCTGACGGGTATCAGCAGAGCTATCTTGATATAAGTGGTGCTGTTGAGGTGTTAGGGTATCAACCGCAGGATAATTTGGTTAAAACGCATCTCCACAAATATTTTTAATTTTCCTTGCGGTTTGGTGGAGTGGGTTTGATGCTTTAGCGTCTCATTCTGTATATCCGTTCTCCATTACATTACGAACTCTGTTTTTGGTACTAAGAAGAAAAAATGCGCGAAAATCCGAACTATACTGACCTCTACTATCAGAATACAACTTCTCACTCTCAGATCATTGACATTATCACGAAGCACACTGTTTCGCTCAGCGAGGTGGCTGCGCCGATTGATTGGGAAGCACTTTTCGGGAATACGCATCCGGTGGAAATAGAAATTGGGTTCGGTAAGGGGCGTTTCCTGCTTGAAGCGTCGAAACGCCATCCGAAAGTTAACTATATCGGCGTAGAGCGGGCACAGAAGTACGTTGAATTGACACGGGATCGGTTTGAAAAGTACATGCGGCATTTTGGTGTTGATAGAGCGTCTGGGACGTTTTCTAATGTGCGGCTGGCGTGGACGGATGCTAACTACTTTTTGACGCGATATGTTGCTGCGGCATCTGTGCAAGCGTATCATATCTACTTCCCAGATCCGTGGCCGAGGCAGCGGCAGCAAAAACGGCGAATTTTTCGGAATCAAGACTTTTTGGGAGCCTTGACGCGTACACTCAACACAGAAGGGGGTAGGTTGTATATTGTGACGGATTATGCGGCATATTTCCAAGAGATTCAGGAACGGCTTGGAGATTTACCCGTACTTCATCCTATTGACGCGGATCTCAAACCGGATCGCGATATCGCCACCAACTTTGAAGCCAAGTATATCTTAGAGGGTAGACCTATCTATCGGGCGGTGTATGAGAGAACCTAACCCACTTTCTTGTAGGAGCGAGCTGTGCTCGCGATATTTGTTTCACAAAATTTAGATTGACGGCATACTAATGTGAACGGAGAAAAAAATGGAGACGATGGAAACGACTGCGACACGAACCCTCCTAACGCCTGAAGAGTACCTTGCGAGGGAACGGAAAGCACTCACGAAAAGCGAATATCGCGATGGGCGAATCTATGCAATGCCGGGGGCAAGCCGTAAACATAATCTTATTACAGCTCACATCGTTGGTGAATTTTATATTCAATTGCGGGACCGGTCATGTGAAGTGTATCCGAGCGACATGCGTGTCAAAGTAAGTGCAGCAGGACTTTATACCTATCCGGACGTTATTGTTGTCTGTGATGAGCCGCGCTTTGACGATACACATTTTGATACGCTTCTCAACCCAACTGTTCTGATAGAGGTGCTTTCGCCATCAACGGCGGCTTATGACCGGGGTGAGAAATTCACGTCCTATCAGAAACTGGATTCCTTGTGTGAATATGTGCTGATTTCACAAGATAGCGTTTGCGTTGAACACTATCTCCGACAGGAACAGGACTGGGATTTGACGGAGTTTCGCTCACTTGATGACGTGTTTCGGCTTGTTTCGATAGACTGTGAATTATCCTTACAGGCAATCTATGCCAAAGTTCAGTTCTCTTAGGAGCCTAAAGATGAACACAGAGCAACAGGAAAAGGCGACCCCAGAATTGTGGCAATCTCTTCCGAATGCGCCGGGCGTTTATCTCATGAAAGCCTCTGATGGCACTGTCATCTATGTCGGAAAGGCTGTCCGTTTGCGGACACGCGTGCGTTCTTATTTTCGCGAGAAATCTACACAGGCACTCACCTCGCAGATGATGCGGTATGTTACTGAGGTGGATTACATCGTCACAGAGACGGAAGTAGAGGCGTTGATTCTGGAAAATAATCTGATTAAGGTGCATCAACCCCGCTACAACGTGAAACTGAAAGACGATAAACGCTACCCGTATCTACGCGTAACCACGAATGAACCCTTTCCGCGTATCCATATTACGCGT
>VYCT01000066.1 GCA_009843785.1 Candidatus Poribacteria bacterium
AGTGTTGGTTGTCTGAAGCAGGGTTTTCAGGATCATCCTTGTAATCATCGCGCGTCAAAACTTTACACATCCGCTATTTGGTTGACATTTCAAAGGTTATCGACTATAATAGCAGCTATTAGGGCATTGCCCTCAAACCGTATTATACCAATAAAAGGACATAGAATTCTAATGGATTTAGGACTAAAGGATAAAGTAGTCGTTGTGACAGGAGCGAGCCGCGGTATCGGACGCGCCATCGCACACGGATTCGCTGAAGAAGGCGCGCGATTGAGCATCTGCGGCAGAACCGAAGGGACACTCCAAAGTGTAACAGACGAACTCACCGCGAAAGGCGCAGAGGTTTTCGCCAAGCTCACAGATGTTACGGATACCGAACAAGTTGAAGCATTTATGGCAGAAACAGTGGGAACCTACGGTAGAATCGATGTTGTCGTAAACAATGTCGGCGGCAGCCGATGGACCCCGCTGGAGGAGATTTCGGATACCGAGTGGCACGAAATCCTTGATCTGAACTTAGTTTCTGCGGCGCGCGTTAACCGACTCGCGATCCCTGAAATGAAAAAGCAAGGAAGCGGTGTCATTCTGATGATAACCTCTATCTACGGCAGGGAAGGCGGTGGACACATTACGTATAACGCCGCCAAAGCCGCCGAAATCAGTATGACGAAGTCGTTGGCGAAAGAACTCGCACCGGACAATATCCGTGTGAATAGCGTCGCTCCCGGTTCAATCCTCTTTCCGGGTGGCGGTTGGGCACGGCGTATGGCGGCAGATCCGGAGGCGATGGAAGCTTTTGTGAAAAGCGATATGCCCCTCGGCAGGTTCGGGAAACCAGAAGAAATCGCGAACGTCGTCGTTTTTCTTGCATCGGAACGTGCAAGCCTCGTAACAGGTGCTTGTGTGAACGTTGATGGGTGTCAGACACACTCAAATATTTGACGTAGTTGGATAAATGATGCGTAGGTGCTCCGTCAAAATGACGGGGTTTCGGCGCGTCATTTTGACGGATACGCCAAAATGACAGGGTTCAAAGTCTGTGTGGATCCAATAACTATCCAGTTCTGTCAATTGGCATGATGCTTGCGCCTTCACAATTAACCCAAGTTGATACCTATCCTTCCGCGATTCAGACGATTAACACAAAAGACCCTCCTTCCACCCTTCCGTTTCTCTTTAGAAGATGAAAATTAAAGATCGTTTAAAATTTTTCCCTTGTTTATAAAGACACAAACATGGTAAAATGGTATAGACGAAATAATTGAGGAGGGTGGATATGGACACAAAATTGTGGGTTCCCGAATACGACACACCAGAATTATGGCATAAAGAGATCTCACGCCGCGGGTTTTTCAAGAGCGGTATCAGTAGTTTTCTGGGACTGATTGCAATGCAGCACTTCGGTTCCAGTAGTTTCGCGCAGCTTGAAGATGTAATACCGCGCGCAAAGCATTGTATCGTGCTTTTTATGAGTGGCGGTGCCAGCCAGCTAGATACATTTGATCCGAAACCCGGTACTAAAAATGGCGGCCCCTTCGCAGCAATTCCGACAAGTGCTACAGGTATACAGGTCTCCGAACACCTCCCGAATGTTGCTGAGCAGGCACACCATCTCTCTATTATCCGTTCCATGGTTTCGCGTGAAGGGAATCATGAACGCGCCCGCTACTTACTACATACAGGATATGCCCCCGGTGGAGCCGTCAGACATCCGACCCTCGGATCAATCACTTCTTACTATCTTGAAGACGCACTTTTGGATCTGCCGAGTTGTGTTAACATTAATTCGCCGACATACTCCGGCGGCTTTCTCGGTGCAACGCACGATCCGTTTGTCGTTAAAGATCCGATGAAACCTGTCGAAGATATCTCCTATCCAGCGCAGATGGACACACACCGTTTTCGTGAACGACTCAAGATGCTCAGAGCGATTGAGAAAGATTTCATCGCGAAACGGACGGGACGCAGCACAGAAGCACATGAAGCGATTTATAAGAAAGCAGATGAACTCATCAATTCCCCGAAAATAGACGCTTTCCGACTCGACGAAGAGCCAATCGCCATCCGCGAAGCGTATGGTATGAACAAATTCGGTCAAGGGTGTCTTATGGCACGACGACTTGTAGAGGCTGGGGTCAAATTTGTAGAAGTCGCATTAGATGGTTGGGATACACACCAAAACAACTTTGATCGGACAAAAGAACTTCTTGATAGCGTGGATCCAGCGTTCGCGATGCTCCTGAAAGACTTATCCGAGCGGGATCTCCTCGAAGATACTATTGTACTCTGGCTGGGTGAATTCGGACGCACGCCGAGAATCAACGAAAACGATGGACGCGATCATCATACCAACGGTTGGTCGGCTGTCGTCGCAGGCGGTGGGACCCGGGGTGGACAGATCGTCGGTGGTACCAATGAAGATGGTAGTGAAGTCGTTAGTGGTGCTGTCGGTGTACCTGATCTTTTTGCATCGCTCTGTTTCGCACTTGGTGTTGATGGGAATGAAGAAAATTATTCTCGCTCCGGGCGACCGATTCGAGTCGTCAACGATGGTTCGGTTATAGAGGAGTTGTTCAAGGCAATATAGTTGTCAGTTGTCAGTACTCAGTTTTCAGTTAAAGAGGTTTGCTGTTACTTGCACAGTAAACTCAACTGCCACAAGAACCCTCTTAACCGATAACTGACAACTGGTAACTGGTAACCACTAAACATGAGAGTTATCGCTGGCACATTCAGAGGGAGACGTTTGGTTGCACCGAAGGGCAATCGTGTTGTCCGCCCTACTGCAGATCGCGTTAAAGAATCTATTTTCAGTATGCTGCGAGAACAGGTGATTGACGCGAATTTTCTCGACCTTTGTGCCGGTACAGGGAATGTGGGGATCGAAGCGTTGAGCCGTGGTGCGAAACATGTCACCTTTTTGGAGCGCGACCCGCGATGCATCCAGATGATAGAACAAAACCTTCGGATATGTGGACTTACGACTGAACCGCGCGCAGCTCGCAAACCAACTGATACAATATGTCTGCTCCGTCGCGATGCTGTGAAAGGGATTACGTATCTCCAGAAACAGGCTGCTGTGTTTGAGGTTATCTATTTTGATCCACCCTATGCCGTAGGTTTACAGGGCGGTTCAGAACTATACACCGCCTGTTTAGCGTTGCTGGCTGAGAATTCACTGCTCCACGCCACGGGTGTATTGCTTGTTGAACATGCAAAGCAGTTTGTGATACCTGACAGCGTCGGAAGTTTGGCACGGAGTCGGCAGGCGAATTATGGGGATACGGTCGTATCATTTTACCAAAGGAATTCGTAGATTTTTAAGCCGTATGTTATTTAGTATTAGAGGGTGATCTACCCTTTACGCACTGGGCATAGACATAAAAAATGAAGATTTTGAACCTCCAATCCGGAACCCCGTTTCAAATGGGCAAAGGCAAAAATTGGCGTGTCGTACATCCAGATATGGGATCTGTGCAGTTGACGCTGAACCATGGACTCCACGCTCCCGGTCAAGAATTTACACAGCACTATCATGACGCATCAGAGGACGCAATTGTCGTTTTAGAAGGTGGCGGTGCTATCCGACAGGGGAGTGTCTATACACCGATTGCTGCAGGCGATGTTATTTTTGTTCCCGCAGGCGAAGTCCACGGTACAGTCAATACCACGCCGAACAAAGCACGCTTGATTAGTTTCCAAGCGCCGCCGGATATGGCTCTCTACCGGGGCGAACGCGATACACCAGATGAAGCGCCAACGCCACAAGATGGGCATCGGAGCAACGTTCAGGTGCTTAATATGGCACGGTGTGGACCGGTGTTCGGAAAAGCCGCTGATTGGCGAAGCGTCGTCTCACCGCAAAAAGGTTCTGTACATCTCTCCTTAGATTACATCTGTCTTGACAAGGGGCAACACTTTACGCATGAACCGATACATAGCGAATCAATTTATGTGCTAAAGGATGGATGTGCTGAAGTGAAGGAGAATAGTGGAGAGACGCATACACTCGAACGATATGATGTCCTCTTCCTCTCCCCTGGGGACTCCTTTTCACTTTCACAGGCTGGGGATGAACAGACGGCAGTCATATCTTGTCGGGCAGTCGCCTCTTCCGGGAGTTGATGGCTTTCAGCACATTCGCTATGCTCGCTTTCAGCAATCGGCTTTCAGTAATCTGTTTGCAACTGCCACGCGCTCTACTGACGGCTGACGGCTGATGACTGACAGCCACGATCAAAAAGGAAATTAATGGATGAGACCAGATGATGTAGCAGTCTCACGGCAGGGGAACCTCGCTGTGATAAATCACAATAAATTTGAGATTAAATTTAACCTTTCAAAAGGAACTTGGGATTATGTTGATGAAAACGGTGACACAATTATCCGAAACGGGTGTGCACAGGTAACCCTCGACGATGGAACTGTTATCAAAACCGAAGACACTGGCACCCGCGAATTTAGGACCGAACTTCCCAAAACCGATGCTTTCGGTGATTATCATCAGGTCCGTTTCTCACACGAGGCGACAGGTAAGGGCATTCGGATAAATACCTACCTCAATTGTTATAACGCGCATCCCGCTATACATCTCAAAGTTGGTGTTGAAAACCTAAAACCTGAACCGTTGCAACTTGACAGCGTGACAGTACTGGGTGTTTCTACAAATCGCGGTGCCGTTTTGCTCGGTACAACACCAGCGGAGTGCCACCTTTTTATTAATATGCCGCCCGTCTCCCCCGGTGTCAGTAAAAGACTCTATGACGGATTCCTTCTCAGCGAGACCGATGCTATGCATCCGAGCCATGATGGTGTACTTCACGATACACAGACTGGCAAGGCACTCGTCTTCGGTTTCTTGACTACTGAGAAGTGGTGGCCCCGGATTCAGGTCGGTTGTCAACACAATGGTGGAAAACGTTCACAATCGAGTGCGAAAAACAAAAAAACATCGGTATCAGGCGTTAACTCGTGGGCACTCTATCACCAGTGTGCGCAGCACTGCGACGCTGGTGAGGAAATTCTCTCTGAAACTGTTTATATTAATTTTACAGGTGGTGCTCAGGCTGCCTACGAACACTATACGGCTCTCAGGGCGAAAAAAGGCGAACGCACGAATGTGCAATCTACGACGGCTCGCGATGAATCGTTTGCGGCGTGGTCTTTTTCTCATACATCAGGCCCCCTTGATCCCGATGCTATATTAACCCAAACAGATGCACTCGCCGAGCACCCTCTGTTTCAACCCAACGCCCCGGGCGGTATCCGTTATATTCAACTTGACGCAGCGTCAGGATTACAAAATCCAGAGACTGTCAACCAGATTCAAGCAAAAGGGTTTAAGGCAGGGCTCCAAGTTAATCTGTTCGGTCTCGCACTTGATTCGGAACTTGTACAGAACCATCCAGACTATTGCATACAGGAGCAGCCTGCAACTCGCAGCGGAAGGAGACACCCCCGTAGACGCACTGCACACAACGGCTCCAAACCCGCAACAATCCATCTGCCAGACACCGGCAAAGAGGTCGCACTCTTGGACGTTTCGCATCCAGAAGTACAGGCACGTATTCGTGAACAGATTAAACACATGGTGAACGGTTGTGGCTATTCACTCATTAATGTAGACTTCACCGCTTATACAACGGGGCTTACCAACGCTTCACACAACTTGCGATGGCATGATGACAGCTTAACGGCAGTCCAACTTTATCGTCTCGCTGTTGAACTGCTAAGAGATACAATTAATGAGGTTCGCTTAGAAAACGAGCCACCAAAAGAGGACGTTTTTTTGGCAGGATACAATGCTATTTCGGACCTTTGTGTGGGGAGTGTTGTTATCAACGCACCGCTCCTTAACGCACCCTTTGCCTCTGGGGGTACCTCCAACCGTGCAAGTGATCAGTGGCATCATCAACGGGGCACGAAGCATCGCTTAAGTAGATATGCAGCGTATCTACGAGAGCATAAAGTCCTCTGGAACCATCTTTTTGGCGAACTTGCTGTTGATGAACCACGACCTATCAATGAGGCAATCGCGGAGATGACTGCCGCCGCACTCAGTGGCGGTGCTGTGCTTTGCGCTGACCCAATCGCGACACTTACGCCATTGCGGGCAGCGTACTTAGCAAAAATCTTCCCGCTTCTAAATGAAGCCGCGACTCCCGTGGATATTTATGACGAACCTTTCCCCAAAGTTTGGAGTCTACCTATTTCAACACCTCAGGAAACATGGTATCTCGCTGCAGTCTTCAATTGGAATGATCACGAAGACGATGTTTATTTTGAACTTGATGCGCTGGGTGTGCCTGAATCTAACGGGTTCCTTGTTCACGATTTCTGGATGCGTCAATACCTCGGCAAGGTTTCACAAAGCGTAAACTTGTTGAATATTCCGCCCCGTTCCGCGAAGCTGCTCTGTTTCCGTGAGGAGCAGGACATACCCCAATTGCTCGCAACCGATATTCACTATACACAAGGCAGTGCCGAGATCCTATCTGCCGGTTGGGATACTCACAGCCAAAGTTATCTACTCGTTTGCAAACCGCTGAGACAGGCTGAGGGGACATGCTTTATTCATGTGCCAGAGGGCTATCTACCCATCAGTGTCGCAACTTACGGCAGCGGTTATGAATATAATTGGGACAGACCGATTTATCAGTTAAAGTTTACTGAGACGCAACCGGAGCAGTTAGTACACGCCAGCATCCACTTCGCAAAAACTTCCGGAGGCACCGTGTAACTTCAGGAAAGTAGGGGGCAGAACATGAGCACTGTTCATACACAAATGCAAACCCTCAAAGCGCGCGCAAGCGTTTGTACGGCTTGTGACTTAGCAGAAACCCGTACAAATGTCGTTTTCGGTAGCGGAGATGCCACCGCGAAATTAGTGCTTGTTGCAGAGGGCCCCTCCGCTGCGGATAATCACACGACGCTGCCATTTTCAGGCCCTACTGGGAATTTACTTGATGAAGTATTGACAATAAATGATTTGACGCGCAGTGACATCTGGCTCACCAACATCATTAAGTGCCGGGCAGCGAGTCCTAAAGGCGGTGTGTTAAAAAATCGTCCACCGAAGGCATCAGAAATCAAGGCGTGCGCTAAATGGCTTGATGGTGAACTCACCTTAGTCCAACCTTCGGTGATTCTCTGTATGGGCGCGCCTGCGGCGAAAGTGCTGATTCGCCGAAGTTTCCGTATCACGGAAGAGCGTGGCATCTGGTTTACGGATACCGAATATGCGCCTTTTACTATGGCAACATTTAACCCCGCGTACATCCTCAGACAAGAGGGTGAGGATTTCACAGCGATGCGGCAAATCCTCGTTGATGACATTGCCGAAGCTGCACGGAAACTACAAGAAGCACCCGAAACACCGAGATTAACCCTTTTTTGAATAGCACTAAAGTTTGGACAATTTTAAGATGCCCAACAAAGGGGTCCAATCAGATGCCGCTTTCGTAGCATAGGAGACCGTTGGTTTCCCGTGTTCACATAGCAGATACTATTCAGAATTATCTCCTTTGCTTAATTTTACCCCAAATTGTTGCAACTTTACCTACTGGATCAACGGCCAATGTCGCTTCTAAGCCGTTATCCATGAGTGATTGGATATCGTCTTCCTCTAATGCAACATCGAAGAGGATCATTTCATCAAACATACCTTCCCACTCTCTACCGCCGCCGCTCCATGAACCGATGCGTCCAGGTCCAAATTCGCCTGCCAAGGGACCCCATTTACCCTCTGCATCCAGTTCACCGTCAAAGTAGACACGAACCGATTCGTCGGTGCTGCTGTAGGCGACTGCAAGATGGAACCATTTATTCAAGATACCTTTATCTGCTGTAAAGTCTGAATCGGGCCAACCCGGGTGCCGAACAGGGTTGTTGGAGTGAATCGCCATCTCCATCTTATTATCCGGTCGGAATTGATAATGGACATACCCAGCTGCCCAACCGTCACGGTTAAAAAAACATCTCCACGCGCCAACTCTCCCTGTTGAATTGAACCATTTGATGAGCGTAAAGTCCTCGAGCGGTCCAATCTCAGGAACGGTGACCCAAGCGTCCTTTCCGTTGAGTTCTATAGCATTCCCGAATTTACCTTTCACCCATTTCGCACCGCCGACAAGGTTACCGTCGTTATCGTTGCCAGATGCGTCTTTAGCCACTTTTCCGTTCGTTTCGTCAAACAACCATGCACCGACAATAGACTGCGGATCGATTTCAGCATTGCTGAACTGGGCAAACATGGAAACTACGATGATTAAACTGATTGTAAAGCGTACCATCTTTGTTCTCCTCTGCTTATCGGTTGTTAATTTTCTGAAGACTCAGGATATTCTTACGGTGGATTGTAGCACAGATTGCCAGAAAACTGAACAAAATTCTGCTGATTTCATCTGATTTGTTGTGTATACTGCGTCATATAACTGCATTGGGATGCCAATGAAAAAATACGAAGCGTTGCCTAAAATTTTTCCAAATTCTGTGAAAAAATTGAAAAAAATGGTTGACAAACTTCTAAGAACATGTTATAATATTTAACGCTCAGACATGCAAAATAGCGTTGGGTGAATCTTGTGCCTTCGATAACCAAACCAATCTGGAATTGGCGAGTATGTTTTACCCGCGCAGGAATGACTTTCAAGTGAAATGAAAAAAGATTTTGATGAATTGCTTTGGCATCATATTATAATGTAGGCAGTTGCCTTTAATTTCGTAGAACTGACGCGGGCGCGTCTGTCTACTAAATCGGGGGTGGAAGTGGTATCTCGACGTAAATTTTTCAAATTCCTCGGTTGGGGAAATTTCACTGCAGCACTGGGTTTAACCTTGGGACCAGGGCTGGTTCGGTATCTGTATCCACGTGTGTTGTTTGAACCGTCCTCTATTTTTAAAGCAGGATTTCCAGCAGAGTATCCGCCGGGCAGCGTTAGCGAAAAGTTCAAAAAGGAACCGTTTGGCGTTTGGATCGTCCGGAAGCAGGATGGCGAATTTTACGCACTTTTAACCATTTGCACGCATCTCGGATGTACGCCGCGCTGGCTCGGTTCTGAAAACAAATTCAAGTGCCCCTGCCACGGTAGCGGTTTCGACCGCGAAGGTCTGAACTACGAAGGCCCCGCACCACGACCCCTTGAACGCGTTAAAATTACATTGGCAGAAGATGGTCAGATCGAAATCGATAAGTCTGTGAAGTTTTTAGGTGAGAAGGGGCAGTGGACCGACCCAGGCTCCTTTTTGAAGGTCTGAAGAAAGGAGAGCATTTGTGCCTGGCTCCGGTCAGGTAGAAAAGGCGTTTCGGCGTTTTGGGCGCACCTTGAATGCCCATACCACAACCTACACGTCGGAACTTGCTATCAAAAATATGAACGAAGAACGTAAAGGGCTCAAAGAAAAGATTACGAATTCCGATATTTGGCGCTCTATATTCCGCCACGGATATGAAGACACAGGGCGCAGGTACACCTTACAAATTCTCCAAAACGTCTGGTTGCATCTCCATCCCCCTCGGGTTTCTCGCCATGCACTCAACTTCCGTTTTACATGGTGCATGGGCGGTATTACCTTCCTCATGTTCCTCGTAACAGCTGTCACCGGCGTGCTCCTGATGTTCTATTACCGTCCGACCGCTGAATACGCCTTCCACGATGTTCAATACCTCGAATTTGACATTCCGTTCGGCATGCTCCTCCGGAACATGCACCGCTGGGCAGCGCACGGGATGGTGATTTCGGTGATGTTGCACATGTTCAGAGTTTTCTTGACCGGTTCCTACAAGAAGCCACGCGAATTCAACTGGGCAGTGGGTGTCATCTTACTACTTGTGACATTTTTCCTAAGTTTCACTGGCTACCTCTTACCTTGGGATCAATTGGCTTTTTGGGCGGTGACTGTCGGAACCAACATGGCACGCGCAACACCGGTATTGGGACACGAAGGCCCATTCGCACCACAAGACATCACACAATCCAACGATGTCCGATTCGCACTGCTCGCAGGTACGATTGTAGGGCCCTCAACCCTCTTGAGGTTCTATATTCTACACTGTGTCGCTGTGCCCCTTTTGGCAAGCGTTTTGATGGCTTTGCATTTCTGGCGTGTCCGTAAAGATGGAGGCATCTCTGGACCCCTATAGACGGAATTGCTGGAACAAATCTTTTGTGGCAGCGGAACGCAGTTTCTGTTAGCATACGCAAGCAATCCTATCTTCAAAGGAGCAGAATCGTATGGAGCATTTTATACTATTGGTGACGAAGCCGGATAATGTCCCTATTGTTGCTATCCTTTTTTTGATACCCTATTTCATCTGGCTCTCTTACCGGCAAGCACGTCTGACTGACGCGACAGGTGTACCCTCGGATGCTGCACTCAACGATAAGGTCTATGTGTGGCCCTACCTCTGCCGGAACGAGTTTATCTGCGCAATTATTGTGATGCTGGTGCTCGGTGTCTGGTCTATTATGATTGATGCCCCACTTGAAGAACCGAGCGATCCGACGAAAACGCCGAACCCCTCTAAAGCACCTTGGTATTTCCTCGCACTTCAGGAGATGCTCGTTTACTTTGATCCTTGGATCGCAGGCGTGGTCCTGCCCGGCCTCATTATCGCAGGGTTGATCGCTATTCCCTACATTGACACGAACCCAAAAGGTAAAGGCTATTATACCATCAAAGAACGCCCCTTCGCACTCGCCGTATTCTGCTTCGGGTTTATCATTTTGTGGATCGTCTTGATGGTCGTCGGGACATTCCTCAGGGGGCCCGGTTGGAACTTCTTCGCGCCGTGGGATTATTGGGACCCACACCTTGTTGTGCCACTGACGAACGTAAATTTATCGTATCTTTTCGGGATTCGGAGTGAGGTTACTGCAAACTTTTTCGGCTTCGCCGTCGTCGCAGGTTATTTCTTGATCGGGCCAGTTGTCTATTTATGGAAGTATAAGAGTAACCGTTTCTTACAGGAGCTCGGGCTCGTTCGGTATATCATTGTCTCGTTTCTGTTTTTAACGATGCTCGCACTACCAATCAAGATGATCTTGCGAATATTCTTCAATGTGAAATACATTTGGGTATCCCCGTGGTTCAACATCTAAGAATAGCTATCAGCTTCTTAGCCGAGAAAACGTAAGCCCAACCAACGGGCCGGGCTGGCTTTACGGAAAGGAACGTCAGAGTCGAAGCCCACTTGAACGAACCGCAAGAAAAATTAGAAAAAGGGAGTAAAGTTCGTGAGGAACAAAAAAGAAATTCCCGCTGAAAATAAATCGTATTCTGCTTTGTTCTTTATTCTGTCCGGACTGTTAGGACTCGTAACCTTATGGGGGTTCTGGAGTGAGATGATCACCCGCCGCCCATGGAAGCAAATCCAGCAGCAGTTTTATCAGTATGAATATGAGAAAACACACGCGGAATTAGAAAATGCAAAGCTGGTTTTGCCAGAACTTTCTACGCCTCAAGAACCCGACGCGAAACAGTTAGGTAGCTTGACTAAAGCCGTACGGAACGCTCACGTTACACTTGAGGAAGCATTGCAGGCACGCAAGTTTCGACAGAGTGAATCGGACGCGATTAACTATAAGTATCAGCATAGCCTCCATATAGCAAAAGGTAGACGTAATGAGACGGTCGACAAGTGGCAACAGAAATTAGCTGAACTTGAATCGCAGATTGAAGGCGAATTGACTGAGGCTGTCTTGGCAGCGGAGGCAACTTTTGCTGATGCGAACAAGGATTTGGCGCGATTCTATCAAACCAATAACGACCCACAACAGGCACTTAGTACTTACCTCATCGCACTGAAGTATAACGCTACGGACGCGGAGATCGCTGATGGCATCACGGCTGCACAAGCAGCACTTCAGGTGCTACAAGCCGACAAAGCTAAGTATGATGAGGTTGCGCGTCTGCAGGAAAAATTGAATTCCGTCGGTGGTATCAAGCGAACCTTCCTCGGCAGCCTATTGGAAAATCCGTTCCGTGAAACACGAACTATTACGCAATATTATCTTGAAGATTTTAATCACACCGCAGATAGGTGTGCTACATGCCACTTTTCTGCTGATCGAAGTGGCTATGAACAATCCGCAGAAGAGACGTTTGAGATTGAAGGTGATGGCGAAAATCCCGTCGTCCAACGCCTCAAGCACGCGAAGGTCAAAGTCGGTAGTGAAGGCCTCGTCATTGATGGGTTTGATGCAGAGGCAGACGAATATACACTCGAAGAAAATGGAACGCTTACTTTCAGTGATCCGGATGTCTTCGGTGAAGTTGAGATTTCTTATGACACCGGTTACCGGTCCGTCCTTCAGACACATCCGCACCGCGATGTTCTCCTCGCAAAGCACCCTGTTGACAGATTTGGGTGTGTACCGTGCCATGGTGGACAAGGACAAGCATTGACAGCAAAAGCTGCTCACGCCCTCACACATGCTGAATACTGGCTCAGTCCTGTACTCGGGTTAGATGAACATACCGGCAGAAAGTCCGAAGAGACGAAAGGGTATATGGAATCTAACTGCCGCCGGTGCCATGACGGGGTCATGAAATTAGATTACGGTGTAGATCCTCAAACAGATGAACCTGTCGACTACGCACCGAATCTCACAAAAGGGTTAGCACTCTTTGAAGACCTCGGTTGCCACGGTTGCCACGCTGTAGAAGGGTATAGTGCAATCGAAAACATCGCTAAAGTCGGTCCATCGCTTGCTAAAGTTGGTAGTAAGGTGAAAGACACAGCTTGGCTCGAAAGTTGGATTAAGAAACCTGAGGCACATCTGCCGAGTACAACAATGCCGAACTTCTTCCCTGCCGAGGGGATGAGCCAAGTCGTCTATCTCAAAAACGGCGGAACGCGCACCGGCGTTGTCACGAAAACAACCAACGGTATTGAGATTAAAACAGATGATGGCACTGTATATCCCTATCCGGACGATTATGTCCTCCGTATCGTTGATGAAGTGAAGTCTATTGCAGCATATCTCGCAACGATGAGTGATGCAAATCTTGACGAATCTTCTGTAAACTACTCCCAATCTGAAAGCGTTATTAAGGCAGGCGAAGAGACTGTTAAAACTGTCGGTTGTCTCACATGTCATGCCGTTGGCGACTTAGGGAGCGATTTCAGCCCAGCACTTGATAGTGTCGGGGCGAAGGTTACGCCGAATTACCTCCGTCAATGGATCAGCGACCCGAAGGCTTATGATCCCGATACCAGTATGCCGAGTTTGCGGTTAAGTAACCGCGAAATTAACAACGTTGTCGCCTATCTGATGAGTTTACAGAAAGCAACTCCCAACGCAGCGGGTGAATCCATCGGTGAAGTGGACGTAGCAGAGGGCGAAACACTCGTCAGAACTTACGGATGTTTCGGTTGCCACGAAATACCTGGTTTTGAAGATGAATCGAAGGTCGGTGCTGACCTCGGCGAATTCGGCGCGAAACTCGCTGATGAACTTGACTTTGGCGATACAGTAGGCATTGAACACAGTTGGACCGGATGGACGATCGGCAAAGTTACTGACCCGCGACGTTATCAAACCCGACGGATTGCCTCGCGGATGCCTGTCTTTCATCAAATTAAGGACAACGAAGAAAACGCAAGGGCACTCGCTGTGCTTTTGAAGAGCTTCCAACCCGAAAAATATCCGCTCAGTTATATACATAACCGATCCGAAAAGTTGAATCGTATTGATGCGGGTAGACGATTGGTCAAAAAATATAACTGCACCGGATGCCACGAGATTGAGGGCGCAGGTGGTGATTATCGAGACGTTATCATCGCACATGAAGGACTCAGTGATATGATTGCTACGCAGCTTGCACCGCCACCACTGAAGGCTGAGGGAGCAAGGGTCTATCCCGACTGGTTGTTTAAGTTTCTCAAGGAGCCTTCTGATATCCGATACGGACTCAAAGTACGGATGCCGACATTTAGGCTATCTGATGATGAAGCGACCACGCTTGTCGAATACTTCTCTGCGCTTGACGATGAACCGTTCCCTTATGAGACGCTTAAAGTGCCAACTCCAACGCGGGCTGAATTGCAGGTCGGTAAGCAGATTTTTGACGCACTCCAGTGTATCTCTTGCCACCCTTCACAGGGTGAAGTGATTCCTCAAGGAAGTGACAAGGCAGGGCGTCCCGATCTTTCATTGGCAAAAGAACGTCTCAAACCGGATTGGCTCATTGACTGGATGAAAGACCCGCAGTCGTTCCAACCCGGAACAGCGATGCCGCAGGCGTGGCCACTCGTCGGTGGACAACACATGGCAGTTGATGGTTACGCTGGCAATGATGCTGAAAAACAGATTCAACTCGTCCGAGATTATATGATCTCGTTGGGACGTTAATAGTTATCGGTTTTCGGTCATCGGTTATCGGTTAAGAGGTCTCTTGTGGCAAGAACAGGAAAGGTAACCGCCACAAGTTCTTAACCGAACAACTGAAAGATTTTTCGCAGAAAAATCGTACTGACAACTGACAACTCTTAAAACTGATAACCATTATGAAACACCTTGCCGTTGTCATCGTCATGATTATTGTGTGGCTCAACGGGTTAATCTGGTTGGGTAACCAGGTCGATCCGAGTACGAAGTATCCGTCGGAGGTTGAATACAAGTACGCCCGCTACTGTGCGGGATGCCATGGCAGCAACGGTGAAGGCAGCGGACGCATCGGTCGTTTCAAGAAACTGGACCCGGCAGACCTAACAGACAACAGTCTCTGGGAAATGCATGACGATGAACAATTGCTGGAGAGCATTAACACAGGAAAAGACGATATGCCGGCGTTCTACTACTATCTCAGCGATGAAGAACAACGCGAAATTCTTGCTTATATTAAGGAAATATTTCGCCCGTGATACAAAAACGATCTTTAAAAAATAATGCATATCTGAGGCAGAGTCGTTCAATTCACCCGTAGTTTCGATTTTGCGCGCAAGATTTCTTTGCTGACTGCTGACGACTGGCGGCTGAAAACTGGATGCCTTTTAATTTGCGTTCTTAATTTCTGTAGTGTTAATATATTGCAGAACAAATTTAAACTATAAGAGGAGAATATAATCATGAAAACCCTAATAACCTTGCTTGTCTTTGGAATGCTCGCAAGCGTCGCAGTGGCAGGCAATATCACCGGCACAGTCATGTATGATGGCGACGCACCGGCGCGCCCAGAACTAACGGCTACTAAAGACGATCATTGCATTAAAACTGTAAAAGGCACAAAGTCAGAGGCACTCGTTGTCTCAAAAGGCAAGGGCATTAAGAATGTTGTTATTTATGCCCGCGTCCCCAGAACAAAAGTAACCCTGCCTAAAAAGAATCCTGTTATGGATCAGAAGGGATGCGCTTACTATCCGCACGTGCTTGTTGTGCCTGTCGGTGCTACAGTGGATCTTGTCTCCAGTGATCCAGTGGCGCACAACGTCCACTCACATGCCCAGAAGAATGAGGCAGTGAATACGCTGATTCCGAAGCCTGGGGTAGTCATCCCACATACAATCACTAAGGCTGAGGAAATTAAGTTCACATGTGATATCCACGCGTGGATGACCGGCTACATCGTCGCTGTTCCCAGCAATTTTTATACTGTCACCGGTTACAAGAACGCTGAAGACGAAATGATCAGTTCAGATGCTTTTGAGAAATCGGCGGACACTGGTAAGTATACGCTCGAAAATGTCCCTGCCGGTAGAGCGCGCGTCGTCGCATGGCATGAAGAGCTCGGCACAGCAAAAAAAACCGTTGAAGTACCTGCAAGTGGTGATCTTACCGTAAACTTCACAAGTGCTGATTTTAAGAAAAAAGCGAAATAATAGCAATCAGCAGTCAGCCGTCGGTGGTCAGCAAGAAACCTTCTTTGCTGACGGAAACCGAAAGTTGATGGCTGATCGTCTGTTTGGTTTGATAGGTTCAGAAAGTTGAAAGGGATCCCGCTGACAGCCGATGGCTGACAGCCGAAAGCCATGAAAATATCTAAAAAGAGACTCTATCTTATACTGGGCTGCGTGCTCGTCTTTTATGCCGTGTTGGCTATCGCACCCGCGTTCGCACAGGACATGACTGAGGCTGAATATCGTCCTTTCCCGGTAGTCGGCAGCCGAACCGCAGCATGGATCGCCGCGCAGCTCCACCTATTGTTCGGATCCTTCATTCTCGGTGTCCCGATGTTCGCCGTTATCATCGAATTTATCGGCTGGAAGACCAAGGAGGAACGATACGATCGGATGGCACAGGAGTTCATTAAACTCTGTATGGGCGCGTTTTCGACAACAGCCTTACTCGGTGGAGTCCTCGTCTTCATTCTTATCTGGTGCTACCCGAAGGTGATGAGCAAACTCAGCGGGATATTCGGACCGACGATGATTTTTTATGTCATCCTGTTCTTCGGCGAAACCTTTACGCTCTACCTCTATTCCTACGGATGGGATAAGATGCAGGGACGGCATAAAGGATGGCATCTCTTCCTCGGTGTTTTATTAAATGTGTGGGGCACGGCGATTATGTTTGTCTCTAATTCATGGCTGACTTATCAGACGAGCCCGGCAACACAACACGGTATCATCTCTGAGATGCGAAAGAAATCTTGGGTTGAAGAAAAAATGGCTGCGGATCCGTCGCTAACACCTGAAACCGTTATGGAGGGGGTTACAAGCCATACAATGGTGCCACTCCACAATGAGACAACAGGCGAGTTCATGGCGACCGTTTGGGATGCCGTCAACAACTTTACGTGGATGCCGGTTAACATTCACCGGTTGATCGGAAATATTGCCTTCGGCGGTTCAATAGTGGCGGCTTATGCCGCGTTTCGCTTCCTCGTCGCGAAAACGAAGGAGGACAAAGCGCACTACGATTGGATGGGGTATAATGGAAACTTCATCGCACTCTGTGGACTCATTCCATTACCGTTTGCAGGGTATTGGCTTGGCCGCGAAATCTACATGTTCAACAACACCATGGGCATTAATATGATGGGCAGCCTCTTCTCTTGGCTGTTTATCATTCAGGCGGTAATGATTGGTGTCCTATTCATCGGCGCGAACTACTACCTCTGGTCAGGTATGGGACGGATTGATGGTGCAGAGATTTATGCGCGCTACCGTC
This sequence comes from Candidatus Poribacteria bacterium, assembly GCA_009843785.1. Lineage (GTDB taxonomy): Bacteria > Poribacteria > WGA-4E > WGA-4E > WGA-3G > WGA-3G. Next base: position 17,112 of record VYCT01000066.1, read on the forward strand.
CGTACATGATTATCGTTATCATTGTCTGTGTTGCCATCTGGATGACCCCGCGAACACTCTCTAAAATCTCGACCGCCAGTGAACTGAGTGCTATGGGCGGCGCGAACCATCCGCATCTGGGATCTTTCGGACTCATGACTGCCAAGAATACAGCTGTGAATATCATTATCCTGACCACTTTCTTGAGTTTTCTATTTTATCGGCGTTCTGGGAAAACACCAACGGCGAGTTGGCGAACAGTCGGGAACATTGTGATCTCTGCTCTCTTCTTTTTCGCAGTCGTCTCAATCGTGGTGATCGGTATCGTAGGATTTGCCGTGCCGACAGATTTTCGTGTCAACGTGCTAACCCCGTGGCAGGTCGTGATCGCCGTCGTTGTGATGTTCGCGGTGACGGTACTTGATGCTTTGATGTACAGGAGAGCGCAGACTTCGGGGACTATCAAATGGGGTGAGATGACAGACCGCTCACAATATGTGTTAATTCTCTTGGCAATTACATTTACGTCCTTGATGGGTTTGATGGGGTACGCTCGCTCCGGACTTCGAGAACAGTGGCATGTCTTCGGGGTCATGCCGGATACGTCCCCTGACGCGTTTACACCGCCTCTCAGCGAGGCAGTGAACATGGTCGCTATTATTATGGTTATCTTCTTCGCACTCGTCGGCTTTATCTTCTGGCTCGGTCTGTGGGGTGAAAAGAAAAAACAAACTGCGGCTCCGCCTGCGGAAGCGGAGGGTGTAGCTCAAGGGGATGATTAGATGAGAAGGATATGTTCGATTCTGGAATTAGTCAGGTGCTGATTCTAAGAGGGTGGTAAACTAAGCAACTTTGCATTGCTAAATATTGGAACTGTCACCTCAACCCGATCTACTTAATCAAAAACCCGCTCGTAATGAAATGGAGAGCGGAGCGAAAACTTAATAATTAAAAATATGTCGAGAAATACGCTTATAAAAATCGCAAGTCTAATCTTAATGGTGGTGAGTTTCATCGCCTATATCGCTGGCGCATCTGCATTTCCAATCGCCTCGGAAAACCTACTGCCTTGGTCGGTCTGGTTTCTAATCGCGGTAATTGTAAACATCGTCTTGTGGTCCAGCGTTATGAGATTACTAACGTTCTCGCTTGCCGTGATATGGTTTTATGCCTTTGTTGCAGGCTTGGTACCGGAAAGTTCCACAGCGGTGAATTTAACCGAACTGGATTGGAGCGACCCGGAGGCTGTGGCTGAACAAGGTGCCTTGGTCTTTAACGGAAAAGGACAATGTGCCGCGTGCCATACCGTGGATACCTCCGCACCGCCAGGAAGGTGTCCCGACTTGACAGACATCGGCACTAACGCTGCAACCCGTGTACCCGGTATGGATGCCAAAGCGTATTTGATTGAATCCATGTATCAACCGGCGAACTTTCTTGTGCCCGGCTACGGCAAAATTATGCCAGAGGTATGGAAGGCACCGATCGCGCTCTCCAAATTAGAGATCGAAGCGGTTATCGCTTATCTCCAGAGTCAAGGCGGCGAAATTGACCCGACACCGTTTGATGAACCTATAGATAGAGCGGACGCAGGGGCCACTGCTGACGCACTTCCGCCCTTGTTGACCGGTGACTCGGAACTCGGCAAAAAGGTGTTTGTCGATGCTGCATGTATCTCATGCCATGCTGTGACAGGAATAGAGAGTCCAGCAGCGGGTGAAACAACAAATGAAGACTTTGAAGATGTCACCGCACCCGATCTCTCCGAGATCGCAGCCTTTAATGACATGCGCTACCTTGAAGAGTCAATCCTTGTACCCGGCGCGCAAATTGTGAGCGGTTATGGTGCCGTTACCGTCCGTGCCAAAGGAACGACCTTCCAAGGAACGCTCGTCTCACAGGACGAAGAAAAAATTGTCGTCCGAACCAAAGCAGCTGACGGAACCGAAGAAGAACATACCATCTTATTGAGTGAAATTGATGATGAGCCAATTGAAGAACTCACAAACCTGAAAGCGAGGGGTTATTTTACATTAACCCTAACGCCTGCGGATGCGGATGCACCCGTAAGTGGTCAATTGGTTTCCGAAACTGATGAAACGGTAACGCTTAAGGTTGGTGAGGAAAATCAAACGTTTTCTAAAACAGATGTGAAGATGCAAATGACGCTTGTCGATTATGATGATGAAGAAACTGTTGGCGAACATGTTTCGGGAACAATGGACGACTTCGAAATTGTTTTAATCATTGATCGCACTGAGGAGACTTATGATCCGTTTGATTATCAAAGTGGTACCATGACCCGTGCGTCTGGCAAGAGGTTGCTTGTTACATCGCCGATGCCCGAAAACTTCCCGATCATCTTATCAGTGGCGGATTTGACCAACCTACTCTCTTTCTTAAGCACACTCACGGGCGCGACAGCGGAAGCAGCAGAGGAGACAGAAGATACTCCTGCAGAATAACAGATAATGAATCGTAGTTCGGGGCCCGACCCATCACTGGAAACGGGCAACCATCTGTAATGTCCAAGTAAAGTTTTTTTTTCAGTTGCTTGATAAAGTTACAAACCTTGCCTCAAATTAACCGAAAACCTGCCTGAAACGAAGTAGAAGGCAGAGCAGAAACTTAATAGCTAAAAATATGAAGAAGATGTCGCTTTTTACAATATGTCTCATAATTCTGGTTGGGTCTTGGGTCTTCCTACGTTTCGTCGTTGGAGGCATCATCTCAGTACCGATACCCGGTAGCGTGATTGCGATGTATATGGGGCTGATAGTCATCGCTATCTTGGTGCATATCTCTGTTGAGGACTCGCTCTTTCGCGAGTTTCGCCGCCCTATCCTTGAAACGCTGGTGGATGACAAACGCCGTCTTCACCGTCGCGTGCTTGTGGTGTTGATCCCGCTCCTTCTACTCGGTTATACCTACTCGATTATCGCACAACGAGCGAATCCACCGGGAAGCCCGCGGGACGCACACCCATCGCCGCCCCTTGAATTGACCTACAAAGATGAGGTCATCGGCACGATGCAAGATGTCGTCAACCCCTTCCGACACTATGAAAAAGATGACCCGGAGGCGTTCAGAGCGCATGTTGAAAACGGTAAACGCGTCTATCATCATAATTGCTTTTACTGCCACGGAGACCACTTAGATGGGCAAGGGCATTTCGCGCCATACCTTCAGCCGCTACCCGCTAATTTCCAGGACCCAGGCATTATTCCCAACTTCCAAGAATCTTTCTTCTTTTGGCGAATTGCTAAGGGCGGACCCGGATTACCCGCAGCCGGGACACCTTGGGATTCAGCAATGCCTATCTGGGAAAACACCTTGACGAAAGACGAAATTTGGGACGTTATCCTATTTCTATCGGATTACACCGGTTATCAGTTCCGAACCTTTGGGGAGGCACACTAAAAATGAGAATCAGAACAGTCGCTCTCCTACTTATCCTGTTTGGAATGTTTGGTGTGCTTAGCCTTACATACGCGCAGAATGCACCGGAGGCTTCCGAAAAAGGAAAACAGGTTTATGAAAATAGCTGCGCACACTGCCACGGCACCGAAGGCAGAGGCGACGGCTCCGCAGCGGAAAATCTGCTCCCAAAACCGAGGGATTTTACACGCGGTTTGTATAAAATCCGGTCCACAGGAACCGGAGAACTGCCAACCGATCAAGATCTGTTTGACATCATCACCGAAGGGATGCCCGGCTCGTCTATGCCTCCGTGGGATACTGCCTTAAGTGCCAACGACCGCTGGGAAGTGGTGGCATATATCAAAACCTTCTACGACGGCTTTAAGGAGGCTGAAACACCGCCAAAGCAGATTAACCTGTCCGGGAAAGTCCCTTACTCTGAACAGAGTGTAGAAACCGGAAAAGCACTTTATACCGAACTCGGTTGTGTGGAATGCCACGGAAACATCGGAAGAGGGGACGGCACTTCGGCACCGGACCTGACCGATGAATGGGGATTCCAGAGCTGGCCCGCGAATCTGACGCAGGGTTGGAATTTCCGCGGCGGCGCAGACACCGAAGACATCTTCAAACGCTTCGTCGGCGGACTCGCCGGTTCTGCTATGCCAGCATTTGAGGGCGATAGCTTTCCAGGCTTCGGACTGACAGCTGAAGAATCCAGTCGCATGATTGAATTGGATAACAAAGATGAAATGACAGAAGCAGAGGAAGAAGAATCCGCCCAGCTTTACGAGAAATACGATGCTGCTGTTGACATCGCTCTCAACCTTGCAGAAGGTACAGAACTGTCTGCAGAAGAAAAACAGATTTATGATGATGCGATGAAAGTCGTCTATGAAAAGAGTTGGCATCTGGCGAACTATGTTAAATCGCTTATGCCTGAGAAACGTCCTGAACCCGCTATCGGCAACAACGTACTCCGTTCACAATACATTCACGGTGAGTTGCCTGAAATGGATAATGCCGCATGGGAGACGCTTGAAGCAAGGTATTTCCCGCTCGTAGGGCAAATCGTCATTGAACCTCGGCAGTTTAATCCAACGATTGATGCTGTGAATGTTAAATCGTATTACAATGACACAGAGGTCGCTTTCCTCTTTGTGTGGGACGACCGGACGCACACGACTGACGAGACCGATGAGGAGACGGGGAAAACCCTTGAAGATGCCTTAGCAGTCCAGTTTCCGGCGAAAGTGCCGCAAGGACCGACCGCACCGAAACCCTATTTCTTATGGGGTGGTAGACTGCCGGTCTATCTATGGCACTGGAAAGCCTCCGCACCTGAACAGGTGACCGAGCTGACCGCCAAAGGTGTTAACAATGCAGAAGTGCAGGAAGCACAGGGCGAATTAAAAGCACAAGCCACCTATACAGAGGGGCAATACAAACTATGGGTGAAACGCGCCTTAAAGACTGAGGACAAAAAGGACTTGCAACTTGATCCCGGTGTCTTCGTGCCTATCGCTTTCTCGGCGTGGGACGGCGCGAACGGTGATGTTGACACAAAACGGGTCATGACAAGCTGGTATACTTTTGTGCTTGAACCTGTACCATCTTCAAAGCGGTTCATTTATCCGCCCGTAATTGCACTGCTCTCTGTTGGCTTCCTCTTCGGTTTACGCGCATTCGTACAACGCAGAAATTCAGAAGAATAGTTAGTTGTCGGTGTTCAGTTCAAGTGATGCTTGAAGATAATCAAAGGCTTTTAACTGAATACCGATAACTGATAACGAATAATCAATTAATCTCTAATTACCAGTGTTCAGTTCAAGAAACTCTTGTGGATAATCAAAGGCTCCTTAACTGAAAACTGACAACCGATAACTGATAACTATTAAAAAGGAGAAAAAAAATGAAATCCTATTTGTTGGCAACTCTCACGGTGCTTCTCGCGTGCTGCTACATTGGGACAGTTTTCGCGGCTGACTCCGACGCAGGCGAAATGGAAATGTTGGTATTTCCTGAAGCGTATAAGGCTATGAAGGTGGGCAACGGCGGCACAATTAGTGGTGTTGTGAAGTTTGAAGGAGACGTGCCTGAGAAGAAAGCACTGGAAATCACTAAAGACAAGCAAGTTTGTGGTGCTGACGAAAAGTTTGATGAGTCACTGGTCGTTGGTGAGGGCAACGCTTTAAAAAATACAATTGTCTACCTAATTGACATTTCAACAGGTAAAGATTTTGACAAAGATGCCAAAGTGGAGATTGACCAGAAGGGTTGCAAATTTACACCGCATGTCCAGATCGTTCCTGTTGGCGAACGCTTAACAATGCTAAATTCCGATAAGATTATGCACAATGTGCATATCTTCAGTAAGATCAACAAATCGGTTAACAAAGCGCAGCCAAAAGCCCGTCGGAAGATGCCCCTCAAGGCTGTCAAGAAGGCGGAAGGTCCCGTCGAAGTCAAATGCGACGTTCACGGGTGGATGTCTGCTTGGATTTCTTACGTACCGCACCCCTATTTTGCTGTTACCAACGAAAAGGGTGAATTCACGCTTGAAGATGTTCCGGCAGGTGAATATAAACTCGGCTATTGGCATGAAGCGTGTGGCACGAACAGCAAGGCACCCGTCGCTGTTACTGTAGAAGCTGGCGGCACCATCACGCAAAATTTCACGCTGAAACTGAAATAGCGATCAGCAATCGGCATGCTTCGCAGTGAGAATGGTCGGCAAGAGGTTTCCCTTGTGGTAGACACAGAGGTTTTGCATTCCATAACGACTGAAGGTTTCCGACAGCCGACAGTTTCCGACAGCCGAATTGAGGTAGAAAATCTCTCACACGCTTATCAGAAGCGGCAGGCACTTGACAATGTCAGTTTTGATGTCTCATGTGGTGAGATTTTCGGACTCCTCGGACCGAACGGAAGTGGGAAAACGACCCTCTTCAGGATTCTGTCTACACTGATGCCAGTAACTTCTGGCACTGTTCGCATCCTTGGACATGACTTAGCCACCGAGGTGAAGGCGATTCGGAACCTTTTAGGGGTCGTTTTTCAACACCCAGGGTTAGATGCCAAGCTTACCGTCGTTGAGAATTTAAGACACCACGGACACCTCTACGGACTCGCTGGTAAAACCCTGCATCACCGAATTTCGGAGCTCCTGGAACGTTTTGGGGTCGCTGATAGGGCTAAGGAACGTGTTGAAATCTTATCCGGCGGTTTAAAAAGACGGGTGGAAATAGCGAAAGCCCTGCTCCACTCCCCTCGTGTGCTACTCCTTGACGAACCGACCAGCGGGTTGGATGTGACCGCACGCCGACAACTCAGTGATTACCTCGGGACGATTGCACAGACGGAGGATATCCTCGTTTTGTTGACAACACATCTTTTGGATGATGCCGAGGCATGCGATCGAGTCGGCATTCTGGATGCCGGTCGGTTAGTCGCCCTCGGAAACCCTGATGCGCTCAAGGCACAAGTGGCAGGCGATGTTATCCTCATAGAGAGTACTGACAATGAAACGCTTGGGACCGCTATTGCCGAAAGGTTCCGCGTTTCAACCGTATTTACGGATAATCAACTGCGCATTGAGTGTAAACGCGGGCATGAATTCGTTCGAGATGTCGTTGCCACGTTTCCAGACGAGATTCAGACGATTCGGTTTGGAAAACCGACACTGGAGGACGTGTTCATAAAATTGACGGGAAACCCATTCGTGGAGAAAAAGGATACGGAAAATTAAAAATCTGCTACCGATTGCAACGATATGGTGGCGCGAAATCATCAGATTTTATCGGCAACGGAGCCGACTCTTCAGTGCTATCGCGCAACCTTTGGTGTTTTGGCTGCTCATCGGGAGCGGCTTGAGTGCTTCTTTTCGACCCGCTGGGGCAGTGAACGGACCGGATTATATTGCATACTTTTATCCCGGTATCGTCGTTTTAGTCTTGCTTTTTACGTCTATTTTCGCTACAATTTCTGTTGTCAATGATCGGCGCGAAGGCTTCTTACAGAGTATACTCGTCGCTCCTGTCCCAAGGTGGCGGGTTGTCATGGCACAAGCATTAGGCGGGACAACTTTAGCGCTCTTACAAGGGCTACTGCTATTGCTACTCGCACCAACGGTAGGCATCCAGTTCGGCGCAATATCGATCCTACTCTCTATCGGTGTGATGGCACTTTTAGCGTTTGGCTTGACAAATCTTGGTTTACTGATCGCGTGGCGGATGGAGTCAACGCAAGGATTCCATGCAATTATGAATCTCTTGTTGATTCCGATTTGGCTCCTTTCCGGCGCGTTTTTCCCGAGCACTGGCGTACCCGGTTGGTTAGCATGGACAATGAAATTGAATCCACTCACGTATGGGCTGGCAGCTTTTCGACACAGCCTCTACTTTGATACCACCGCAAACGCGTTTGGAGAAGGCCCCCTTTGGACACTCTCTCTGCTGATTACCGGGCTGTTTTGTGTTTTGGCGTACGTAGGTGCAACCCTTACAGCGTCCGTACAAACGAATTAGACTTGTTAAAAACGAAACTCTTACGCGCTTGTCGCTTTTCAAAGAGCGAAGCGCACTCTTAAGGAGGACTGGATGCTTCAATGGCTACCAGAGAACGTATCAACGTTCGGGCAAGGCGTTGATAACCTCTTTCACGCTATCTATTGGCTTACCGTCGTTGTGTTTATCCTTGTGATGGGCACGCTTATTGTTTTTCTAATTAAATATCGACATCAGGAAGGCAAAAAGGCAGACTACATTGAGGGGAGCACAACGCTGGAAATCGTCTGGACAGTTGTTACAACAGTGATTGTCTTTGTCCTCGCGATGTTTAGTTACCCGCAATGGAACAATATTAAGTCGCCGACACAATTTCCTGAGAATCCAGATGTTGTCGTACAGGTCAGTGGAAAGCAGTTCAACTGGGATATGACCTATCCCGGCCCCGATAACGAGTTCGGGACAGACGACGACCTTGAATTGGAAAACGAATTGCATGTGCCGATGAACGCGGTCGTGCATATCCGATTAACCGCTGAGGATGTCATCCACAGTTTTTTTGTGCCACAATTACGGCTGAAACAGGACGCATTGCCGAACCGATTTATCAATGTTTGGTTTCAGACAGAATTGGATGATAAACCGATTCAAAACTTTGAAAGGCTGAAAGCGAAAGGGTATTTTGCAGTAACGCTAACGCCTGCTGACGCAAATACGCCACTGATAAGTGGGACTATCCTCAAGGAAACCGAGGATACCTTAGAACTGGAAGTCGGTGATGAGACCCAAACGATTTCTAAAGCGAATGTAAAACAGTTAGCCCCAAAGGTATGGCGTTATGAAATACCCTGTGCCGAACTCTGTGGATTCGGACACTCTGGAATGCTCGGCTATCTTAATGTGCATACGCAAGAAAGTTATGATGCTTGGGTACAAGAAAGATGGCCCCAGTAGGCTCAAGGAGGATAGTAAATATGCACGATAACGAACATACGGAACATCATCACGAAGAAAGTTTTATTCGTAAATACATCTTTTCGCTCGACCACAAGACAATCGGTAAGCAGTTCCTTATCTATGGACTGATTATGTTCTTTGTCGGCGGCGGACTTGCCCTGCTCTTTAGGTGGCAACTCGCCTACCCCGATCAGCCGCTACCGATCATCGGTGCCTCACAACAATATCTTGACGAGGGTGAAGTTGTCACAGGGGCTGACAGGATGTGGGAACGTATCTATGAGTCGGATAAAGAGGAATGGCTTGAGACAAGCATGCCGAGCGGTGTCATTACACCCGAATTTTACAATATGCTCTTTACGATGCATGCAACCATTATGGTCTTCTTTGTCGTCGTTCCGATTTTGGTGGGGGCTTTCGGAAACTTCCTAATTCCGTTGATGATCGGGACACGCGATATGGCGTTTCCGATCCTTAACATGCTCTCCTTTTGGCTCGCTGTTCTCGCTGCAATTGTGATGGCGATCGGGTTCTTTGTTCCGGGGGGACACGCTGCAGCCGGATGGACGGGCTACGCACCCCTCTCTGCTGACCCGCAATGGACAGGTGTAGAGTGGGGACAGAACCTCTGGGCAATCAGCCTACTCATTCAAGGCTTCTCCTCTTTGGTAGGTTCTATTAACTATATCACCACGATTATCAATATGCGCGCACCGGGGATGACTTTCTTTCGCATGCCATTAGTCATCTGGTCGCTTTTCATCGTCGCGATCCTCTTGCTACTCGCATTCCCTGTGTTGTCTTCCGCACTCGCGCTTCTCATCTTTGATAGGCTGGCGGGCACAACATTCTTCTCCGCAACAGCGGAAGGCGGGGGGGACCCGCTGCTCTGGCAACATCTCTTCTGGTTCTTCGGACACCCAGAGGTCTATATCCTCATTTTGCCAGGCATGGGAATCGCTTCCGAGTTGATTGCCGTCTTTTCACGGAAACCGATCTTCGGATATCGGTCCATGGTCTGGGCAATGATCGCCATCGCGTTTTTGGGTTGGATTGTCTGGGGGCACCACATGTTCCAAAGCGGTATGCGTTCCGAAATGGGTAACTTCTTCATGACGACAACTATGCTTATTGCGGTGCCTTCTGCCATTAAAACATTTAACTGGCTGGGAACAATGTTCCGAGGTTCAATCCGATTTACAGCCCCAATGCTCCACGGGATTGCCTTCGTTTCGATGTTTGTCATCGGTGGGCTCAGCGGTATCTACATGGCAAATACGCCAGTCGATATCTTCATCCACGATACTTACTACATTGTGGCGCATATTCACTATGTTGTGTTCGGCGGAAGTCTGTTCGCTATCTTCGGTGGCATCATCTTTTGGTTCCCAAAGATGTATGGTCGCTATATGAACGATGCACTCTCCAAAATTCACTTTTGGTTGACGTTCATCGCGTTCAACTGTACATTCTTCCCCATGCATATTCTCGGCGTAGGTGGACACATGCGGCGCATCTCCAACCCGCAGCAATATGAGTTCCTGCAAGTGTTTGAAGGCATGAACATCTTTATCACAATGAGTGCGTTCACACTCGGTTTCGCACAATTAATACTCGTCTTTAACTACTTCTGGAGTATGTACAAAGGGAAAGTTGCCGAACAGAATCCGTGGCAGGTCAATACACTGGAATGGGAAGCACCGACACCTGTACCACATGGCAACTTCGGTCAAATCCCAACTGTCTACCGCGGTCCCTATGAATATAGTGTACCCGGTGAAGAAGAAGACTGGACTCCGCAGGCACAACCTGAACATGCACCCGCTACAGGCGGAGACTAAGCGACGGAAAAAAATGGAATGGAAGAACGGAAGGATGGAAGGAGGGCACCCTAACCTTCCTATCTTCCTGCCTTCCAACTAAGAAGCTTCCAGTCTTCCATACTTTTGGTCTTTGGTGGAAACTTGGCATGCAACAACACGCTGACTATAGCCCATGGCTACATAGAACGGCACGCCTCACCGCAGGCGCGACATTCTTGTTGATTGTCATTGGAGGGATTGTCACAAGCACAGATTCTGGATTGGCTGTCCCTGATTGGCCAACAACTTTCGGATACAATATGTTCTCCTATCCCTTATCGGAGATGGTAGGCGGCATCTTGTATGAACATAGCCATCGACTCATGGGGTCTCTCGTCGGCATCTTAACAATCGGGCTCTTTCTCTTGATATTGGCGAAGGATTCCCGAAAATGGCTGAAATGGCTCGGACTCGCTGCACTCATTGCTGTTATTGTACAGGGTGTGCTCGGTGGGCTCCGGGTTACGCAGATTAATCGCAACTTCGCGATCGTACATGCATGTCTTGCACAAGCGTTTTTCGCACTGCTCTGTGGCATCGCTTGGTTCACCTCGCGGGACTGGCGGCGAAATAAAACTGGAACCCCGGTTCGTAGGGGCGAGGTCGCCTCGCCCAGACTCCGAAGGCTCAGCCTGATTACAACAGGGCTCATTTATGTGCAGCTCATCTTTGGGGCGATTTTGCGACATACCGGCAGCAGACTTGATGCGCATCTCCTTTTTGCTTTCTTGGTGGCACTACATATCTTTTTGCTCGCAAGACGTTTGTTAGCAGTGGACAGTGAATCAGACGGAATTGGACAATCAACGCCATTATTATTACTTGGGCTTCTTGTTGTTCAGTTGATGCTCGGCACCGGAGCGTTTTTCGCGAAACTGACTGCATTCGGCGAGACATTCGCAGCAGCACTCACGGTCACAATTACCACTGCACACGTCGCAGTCGGCGCGCTCATATTGGTGAGCAGTTTTGTGCTTACCTTGAAAATCTACCGGTTCACCGATGCATCGGTGGCTGTTGATGCATCAGCAAGTGGGACACTGGTTACAGAGTGAGATAACATAATGCGTTCAACAACAGTAACACTACCAGACAACACAGATACGGCAAATCCACCAGCGAAACACACGGTTTTCGCGCGACGTGCCGCTGACTATGTTGAGTTCATCAAACCGCGATTGGTGGTGATGATACTCATTACGACCGCTGCCGGTTTTTATCTCGGCGCGCAGCAGACCGTAGATTGGCTGCTCTGCTTGCATACGCTTGTCGGGGCAGGATTGACAGCGGCGGGCGTGTTAGGACTCAACCAATATCTTGAACGCGATGTAGACGCACAGATGAAACGGACGCAGGAGAGACCGCTCCCTGATGGTAGGATGAACCCATTGGAGGCATTAATCGTTGGTGTCGTTCTTACAGGTAGCGGAATGCTTTACTTGGCGTTCATCGTCAATACGCTGAGCGGATTTGTTATTTCGCTGATAGTCGTGAGTTACCTGTTTCTCTATACACCGCTGAAGCGGAAGACTTCGCTGTGTACGCTGATCGGGGCAGTACCAGGCGCGCTCCCGCCTGTCGTCGGATGGGTCGCGGCGCGAGGGACGCTGACAGGTGAGGCATGGGTGCTATTTGCGATACTCTTTTTATGGCAGCTGCCACATTCTCTTGCAATCGCCTACATCTATCGTGAAGACTACGCAAAAGCCGGATTCCGCCTATTACCGGTCATTCATCCAGATGGCGCAAGCACGTGCCGTCAAATTGTGATGAATTGCGTCGCACTCCTCGGCATCGGTTTGTTGCCTGCGTTGTACAACCTTGCCGGTAGTATCTATTTCTTTACAGCATTGGTATCCGGTGTGGCATTCTTGGGGTTCGGTATCTATTTAGCACGGACACGTTCGGTAAAGGCGGCACGCTATCTATTATACGCATCGCTGCTTTATCTGCCAGTGGTGTTCATCACGATGGCGTTGGATAAAATTTGATGAGGAGCCTACAAACCATGAACGCGCCAGAGCATAGTCAGCAAAATCGCCGCCTCGGACTTATTTTGGTTCTGTTGTTTGTAGGATTGTTTGCGCTTGTGACAGCAACGATTATTACAGGTAGCAAAACACCTCCGCTTATTGAAAAAATTATGGGCGGCATTATTTCTCCGATTTTAGGTGTTATTGGGCTTCTGCTGATTATCGGGGCAGTCGCTGAGGTTGTTTTTCAGACTCTAAAAAGAGGCGAAAGTCTTGTTAGCAATCTTGTTGCGCCCTTTTTAGGGGTCATTGGATTGCTACTGATTATTGGGGCAGTCGTTTGGATTGTTTTTGAGATTCTGAAAAGCGGAGAAAGTCCTGTGAGTGATCTTGTTGCGCCGATTTTTTGGGGAGCCATTGGACTGCTACTGATTATCGGGGCAGTCGTTAGAAATCGTTATTCGGATTCGCCGAAAGACTTAAAATGAAAAGCATCTTGATCACGAGATTGAAATGATTACGAGATTGGAATAAATAATGATGGCACAGAACAACGTTGAAATGCGCGAGTCCGATCGCCCACCCTTGAGCAACGCACGATTGGGGGTATTAGTCCTGCTCGGTGCAGAGACGATGCTGTTTTCGGGACTTATCGGGACGTTTCTCGTATTTCGGGTCGGGAATGTCACATGGCCCCCGCCATCGCATATCGGGATTGAGTTGCCACGGGTCGTAACTGGCATTAATACCGCTCTGCTTCTGCTCAGTGGGTACACAATGTTTCAAGCGTGGCGCGCGATCCGGAAAGACAGCGTAAAGCAGCTCCGTAATTGGCTACTGATCACCGGGGTACTTGGGCTACTTTTTCTCGGTGTACAAGGCAGTGAATGGGTACAACTCATTCGCAACGGACTTACGCTTCAATCTGGCGTATATGGCGGCATCTTTTATGTACTAATCGGGTGCCATGCGGTTCACGTACTGAGTGCTGTTATCTGGTTGTTTATTGTTTTCGGGATGGCAATGGCAGGACGGTTCTCGGCAGACCGATACACGGGCGTTGATACTTGTGCGATCTACTGGATTTTTGTCGTCGCACTCTGGCCAATTCTCTATGTTTTGGTATATCTCTCGTAGGCATCGTGAAAGGAGTGTCAGAATGTGTAGATTTTTTTTAGGGGTCTCCCTCTTGATGGTCGTTATGCTCATGGTACCGACATATCTTGAAGCATGCCCTGGGTGTAAAACACTTGATGACCCTATCGGTAAAGGTTTTAATTGGAGTATCCTTTTTATGATAGCGATGCCCTTTACTGTTTTTGGGGTCGTCGGCGGCACGATTTTCTTACAATGGAACGGTTATCGATTATCGGTTATCGGTAATCGGTTAAAGGAGCGTCTGCTACGCATCAGAAATTCTTAACTGACGACTGACAACTGATAACTGACAACTGATAATAAATAAAGGAGTTTAAATATAGTGGAACACGCTACCACTTTAGACCACACTGAAGACGTATACGAGCCTTCACTTACGCCGGACAGCCTCGGCAAGCTCGGCATGTGGATTTTCCTCGTCGGGGATACCATGTCCTTTGGCGCGTTGCTCGCAGCGTACGCGGCACTCCGGGCGGGTGCAGGCATAGTGGGTTGGGTACCACCGGACGAAATCCTCGGTATTAACCTAACCGCGGGCATGACATTCCTCCTGATATGCAGTAGTGTCACTATGGTGAAGGCACTCGAATCCATTCAGAGCGGTAATGTTTCTCGCATGTGCCTGTTTCTTGGACTCACAATCGCTGGCGGTGTCATTTTCTTAGGGTTACAGGCTTATGAATGGTATCACCTTATTACCCACGGCTTGACGCTTACTGAGATTCCCGCTCACGGGTTAAAGAGTGATGTTATAAGCGGTTCAACGCTCTTTGGTCCAACTTTCTATGCCATCACAGGTTTCCACGGCTTGCACGTGACGGGTGGTGTCATTTATCTCATCGTTATCTTGATACACGGCTTGCGGGGCAGGTATACCGCTGAGTTTAACCATGAGGTAGAAATCGTCGGACTCTACTGGCACTTCGTTGACCTTATCTGGATTATGGTCTTCACCTTCATTTATCTACTATAGGAGTAATAAAAATGGCACAGGATGAACACAAAGATCACCCGAAATACATGACTATCTTCTGGTGGCTTTTGGGGTTGACAGTCGCTGAGGTTTTGGTCGTGATTCCCGATCTCCCTATAGCAATCAAAGCCATCTTGCTTATCGGAATGGCATGTTCCAAGGCCGCCCTTGTCGCTATCTATTTCATGCATCTGAAGTTTGAAAGGAAAACGTTGACAATTATCGTGCTAACACCTTTTATTATCTGCGTTTTTCTCGTCGTCATGTTGATGCCCGACCTCACATTAGATGCACGACTCGACGGCATAGAGAAACCGGCGGAAGTTGTGGATACGTCGGCTCACTAACTACTCACTGGGTTTGGAATATGGAAGCACAAGCCGATAATGCCGCTAAAGTGGGACGCAAATTTGACAAAAGCACCCTGATCTGGGTAGTGCTCGGTGTCATCATTATCGCTATCGCGGCTGTCAACTTATGGTCGGTATTTGGCACCAAACCAGAAGTACTCACTGAAACTGCTTCTATCGGCGTGCCAGACTTTAGCCTGACGAACCAGCAAGGGGAGTCATTAGGGTTATCCGACATGGTGGGCAAAATTTGGATCGCAGACTTCATCTTCACCAATTGCCCAACGATTTGTCCAGCGATGACACAGGAGATGGCACGCTTGCAATCCGAATTTGTTGCAGACCCCGTCTATTTTGTCTCCTTTTCTGTCGATCCAGAGCGGGATACGACAGAGGTGCTCACGCGCTACGCAAAGGCTTACGGTGCAGACGATAGGCGTTGGCACTTTCTCACCGGCGACAAGGCACATATTTATCAGTTAGCCGAACACGGGTTCAGTTTGGCCGCGGGGCACAAGGGGAGCGAAATACTCCATAGCCCGCGGTTCGTTCTCGTCAAAGCGGATGGGAACATCCATGACCACTACGATAGTCGCAGTAAACCCGCGATGCTGCGTTTACGCCGAGATGTCAAAACGCTCCTAAAAAAATGAGAGACTTTGATCTGAATCTCTTAATCTCTCTTGCGGCTTTTGTAATTCACTTCACTTTCGGATTTTTCCGTGGACGCTTTAAAAGATTCAGCCGCCCCTGGAGCAGATGTCTCTACATTCCGATTACAATGAACATCGTTGTTCGACACTTTATCCTCAATTGGAAGTGGCAAACCGCGATGGTTTACTTATGGCCAGCAACGCTCATCGCCCATATACTCGGCGGCTTTCTGGGGGCGCGTTACAGAGACCGGAGTCCATAATAAAATTATGCCTTAAATGGCATAATTTTGCTTCGCAGTGAGAATGCTTTACATTTGGAGGGCGGATATAAGCAACGCACCTGAAAGTTGAAACGCCCGTTGTTTCTCCGCAAGGAAAATTAAAAAATGATTAAGAAGATTTACGTGCCAGTTGATAATTCGGACTACTCCGATGCAAGTATCGCTTTAGCGGTCGAATTCGCAAAGAAATTCGGCTCACATCTCGTCGGTTCGCACGTTTACGCCGCAAAGATGCACGATGTCCGCTTCAAGCAGATGGAATACACCCTTCCAGAAGAGTATCAAGACGAGGTCGAGCTTGAAAAACAACGCCGCATCCACGATACCCTCATTACGATGGGACTGCAACTGATCTCCGATTCCTATCTTGAGGTGATGAAACAGAAGTGCACCGAATTTGATATCCCGTTTGAACCCAAAATGCCGGAAGGCAAACACTTTATAAAACTCGTTGAAGACATTCAGGAAAGCGATTACGATCTCGTCATTATGGGTGCACTCGGCATGGGTGCAGTCAAAGATAGCCTTATCGGCGGTGTTACTGAACGCGTCGTCCGCCGTATTAATACCGATACGCTCGTTGTCCGAGACCTTGAACCCATTGAAGCACATAACGGCAATATCCTCGTCGGCATTGATGGAAGCCCTGAATCTTTCTCAGGTTTGAAAACCGCAATACAACTCGGACGTAAGTTTAACAAACAGGTTGAAGCCGTTGGGGTTTATGACCCTTATCTACACTACATCGTCTTCAATTCCGTCGTGAATGTGCTAACCGAACGCGCCGCAAGAACTTTCAGATTTAAAGAGCAAGAACAACTCCACGAAGAGGTGATTGATACCGGATTAGCAAAAATTTATCAGTCACACTTAGAAGTCGCGCGCGCCATTGCAAAAGATGAACACGACTATGCTCTAAAAATTACCCTGCTCGACGGAAAGGCATACGAAAAGATTCTACAATATGTCCGAAAAACGAACCCCTGGCTCCTCGTCTTAGGTAGAATCGGTGTCCATAGTGAACAAGAGATGGACATCGGAAGCACTGCAGAAAATCTGTTACGTCTTGCCCCTTGCAATGTGCTTTTATCCAGTCAGCGTTATTTTCCACAAATAGATGTGAAAGCGGAAGAGACGCTCGTCTGGACGCAGGAGGCGTTAGATAGAATGGAAAAAGCCCCACCCTTAGTGCGTGGCATCGCTAAGACAGCCGTACATCGGTTTGCCATTGAACGCGGTCATTCTGTTATTACCGAGAGCGTCATTGATATGGCGATGGAAGCGATTATGCCGCAACGTGCATCTGAAAAACTGACGCGTGTCGCAAAAGAGATCGCTGAACAGAAAGTCTTAGAGTCAGATGCCGTCCAGACATATATCTGTGGCGAGTGTGGCTATGCCGCACACAACCAGCAACCCGTCCAGTGTCCTGTCTGTAGTTCACCACCGGAACGTTTTCAGATGGTGGACAAAACCGCTCTGGAGAACGTGGCCGTAGACGAAGGCGGTGCTGCCGAGGAAGAAACGTTTGATGGCGTACGACTCCAATGGTCAGAACAGGCGAAAAAAGCGCTGCGTGGCGTGCCACGCGGCTATATGCGGCGCAATGTCAAAGCACGCATCGAAAAATCCGCACGTTCCCAAAAAATTGGCACTATTACAAATGCCTTCGCAACAGAGATTATCAATGACAGCATGGGCGAAGCAGCTGCAGTCCGTGAGGATGCACCTGAACTCAGAACCTTGCAAGCACAGACTTCCGATGCCCAGAATACAGAAGTCGTTCCAGGTTTTGAAAGTCCAGTGAAATGGACGGAAGAGGCAATCGAGCGTTTGAATTTGGTGCCTGCTGGGTTTATGCGAAATATCACGCAGACCCGAATAGAACAGCGAGCGCAAGAGCACAACATTGAACAAGTTACACTCGATTTCACAGCACGCGTCATTGAAGATGGCAGAAGCCTCGCCAATGAAGTACTCGGACAGTATTATCAACAGCCGAATCAGGATTAATGTCCCTCCTATATATATGAAAATATGGAGATTCCTTTGCTTCGTATCCAAAGCCATTCAGTTCTCGGTTTTTTCGTCCAATTTTGCCCCCCAGGCCCGGTAGGTGCGGTTTCCTAACCGCACCATAAGTGTCAATTTTAGAAAAAATAACCGCTTGGGTACCCAGGTCCGGTAGGTTCGGTTTCAAACCGAACCGGATACGACGCGGAAACCTTGATGACTTCAAACCTCTCTTGAGTTCCGTAGGAACGGCATCTGTGTAGAAATGTGTCTCCGCCAAAAACCAGGTTTCCCCGTAGGGGCGGCATCTATGATCGGGGCGCACCAAATATCGCAAAATATCCCTAAATTGACACCTATGGTGCGGTTT
>VYCT01000312.1:0-31491 GCA_009843785.1 Candidatus Poribacteria bacterium
ATGCAAAAATATGAAGCCATTCCGCTACATTAAAAGACAAATTGAGAAATTTTTTTATAAAGCTTACCAGCGGCGTCTGGAATCCGAGGCAAACACATGGAAAATTCCACGCCATATCGGTGTAATCCTTGATGGAAACCGTCGCTACGCCAAAGCCAGTGGGCTTGAGAATGTTATCAAAGGACACCATGAAGGGGCAAACAAGTTAGAGGAAGTCCTCCATTGGTGCGATGAACTCGGGGTTGAGATTTTCTCAATATGGATTTTTTCGCTTGATAACTTCAAACGCGCAGCACATGAAGTCGAAGGTATTCTTGGACTGATTGAAGGAAAAATGCGCGAACTCGTCACAATTGAGGGACTTCACGCCAACCAGATTAAGGTACGCGCAATGGGCGAAATAGAACTGCTACCGCCGAGCCTTCAAGAGGCGATTCGGGAAGCAGAAGAAGCGACACAACATTACGAAAAATTCATCTTAAATGTCGCTGTCGCCTATGGCGGGCGCGAAGAAATCATTGAGGCTTTTCGGGGACACCTAAAAGCTGAAAGTGACACTGGTAAATCGGTTCGCCAAATCGCAGATGAACTCACTGTCGACAAAATTACACCATACCTATACACGTCGAACCTCCCGGACCCTGAGTTAATCATCCGCACCAGTGGAGAGGTGCGGCTATCCGGGTTTTTACTCTGGCAGAGCGTGTACTCGGAGTTCTATTTTTGCGATACCTATTGGCCCTCGTTCCGTAAAATTGATTTCCTCCGTGCCTTGCGTGCCTACAGCCAACGCAAACGCCGATTTGGGAAATAAATCCGCAACAAGCAGTTTAGAAAATCGCGCCATCACTTGTCATAAATCTATCACTGACCCTCCGATCATTCGGACGTTTCCGGGGTTTAGTTTTCCATTTTCAGTCTCGGTTTTTACCTCAGACCCGGTAGGTTCGGTTTCCTAACCGAACCGGATACTACGCGAAAACCTTGAAAACTGCATAACCCTCTTTAGTCCCGTAGGGACGATATGTTTATAGCAGCGTATCCGAACAAATATCCAAGCCCTGTAAGGGCGGCATGTTTATTACATTTGTGATAAAACGCTGCGAAAAACCACTAAATTGACACCTATGGTTCGGTTTCCTAACCGAACCGGATCCACTCTGCCCTATTTTAATCCAAGTTGCTACTAACAAGTTTTGAAGGTTCAAGGCGATTTTTCACACACTTTCCTCACCCCGTAGGGGTGGTATGTCTATAGAAAAAGCATATTTAAGCCACCGCACTCCGTAGGAGTGCTATGTCTATAAGTAAGTGGCAACTTGCGTTATTTTAGAAAAAAATTTGACATCTCTTGAGAGTTATGGTATAATTATCAGCAAGTTAGGTAGCGACATGCTAAAAATCGCGACCGCGACTTCTATTCCAAAATTTTATGTAGGTGAGTGAAAATGAAAGAGCGATGCCCGCGTTCGATACTACCAAGAACAGTTGTGTTAGGCACTATCTATCAATGGATGGCATGCCCGCCGGTCCCGTGTGTGCTCTCGGTTCTCACTACTAAGCCTGCTGCCCCTCCCCCGCTTTACATCTGATAAGTATTGGACTTCACAAAATCCATACCGCTTCCGTTTTAACGGTTGCACTATTGTTGTGCCCGCACGCGCTGCGTCTTCCACGCCGCATAGCGTCGCGGGTTTTTGGCGTTGCGTCACAGGCCGCCCAACAGGCGCGGGCATTCGTGATGCGACTTTTTTCTTTGACAAGCCTCCGCGTGCATGGTATCTTAAAGACAGGGACGTTTGTCGCCACGTGTGGAAGACATCATCAAAGCAAGGAGTGTCCCCCTATGCGAAAACGCATCCACAGCTGGTTCCCCATCGTTCTACTTTTACTGATAGCGACGTTCGGGTATGCCGTGCGCGCCAAAAACGCGCTGCAGACATCATGTCGCCGAAGTCCCGAAATCTGTTACCCGAAACCGACCCCACCGTGTGAATATATCTGTCCCAATGTGGACACAAGATAACACGCCCGGACAACAAAGGAGTGAAAACATGTTTATCCGAAAATACTGGCTACCAATCTCGGTGTTTCTACTACTGATTGTGGGTATAGGACTTTACTCCCTACAGACCCGCCCGCCGAAAGACCCGATCGTGATTTACAAGCCTGTTGAACCGATAGAGAAACCGACTGAACAACCGAAGGCAGAAGCACCTGTCGGGGATACCTCACAAGGTGGACACGTCCACGCGGACGGGACTTGGCATGCCGAACCGCACGCCCCCGTAGAAGTTTCCGAAGCGGAAGTTTCTGCGGACGTGCAGGCTGCGCCTATCGTTGCCGCGCCCGAGAACACACAGATCGCTGTGCAGGGACAGGAGTTATCTGCACCCTCGCGGGCATCGCGAGATGCTTTTGAAGCATGGATTAAGTGGACAGAAAAACACAAGGAACTCAGAAATGAATACTCGCAAGCCAATCAGGCACTGATAGACGTGCTGCCAAGTACGGAAGAAGAGCAGAAACGCCACGACACTGACGAGCAGTTCAAGAGAGAAGTGGGACGCAAAGTTACCGAAGCGGGTAAAAAAATTGGCGACGTGCTGAGAAGGATACGAGAGCATGAGGCAAAAAGAGTCCATCCCCCTAACCGGTAATTCATAAAGGAGTTTAGAGATATGAAACGTAAAACGGCTTTCCTGCTTTACGTCCTTGTCGGGGTTATATTGCTTTTTTCCTTCGGCCTGCTTGTGTATGTCCGTGCGGCGGATCAGAATTCCAGTTCCTGTGCTTCCTATCTGAAGGACTATTTTGAGAAACAAACGCAATATGATTCAGCCGTCGGAATAATGCAAAATGCTCAGGTATCAGTGATAAAAGCCACGCCGTATGCGTCCGTTCCACCTGAATTAAAGGACGTAGCGGACTCATATGATTCAAATCCCTCTGCTTTCATGGATTCGTTGAAGGATGGCTTATCTACGCATCCGAACGTTCCGTCGAATATATTAGGATTGCTTAGCGGATTGTCGCAAGCAAGCAGTTTGTGGGATCGCAGACAAGTGTTATCGGCTGCACAATCCGCTTACGACTCTGCCAGTACCGCACTCAGTGCAGCCGAGAAAGCCCTTGCGAATTGTACCGGTCAGTCGATTGTGACGATTTATTGTGAGCGGGGTGCAAAGTGCCAGATGACACCGGGTGTCTCAGGGAATCCGAAAGCGCATTACAACGGCAAATGCCCCGATTATATCAGAGTGGGGGCGAAGCTCCCTCTCCTCGCTAAAGCGTGCCCAGGGAAATGGTGGAGTTGTGAGGGCGTGGGTCAATGCCCTAACAGATGGAGTCATCTCAGTGACGATGATGACGACGACACCGACGAACAAGCGTGTGGTCATACATATGATCCGAAATCGAGTTCGGCACATTCTCACCGTTCAGTAAGTTATGCGTGTAGCACTCACACGTATTATGCCTGCCAAACGCCATCAACATCGTCTCATGCGTGGGTTTCAAGTTGTTCGGAAACTGAGAACGGCAAGACCTGCACCAATACCAGCGGGTATTATGCTTGTTCGCCGCATAGCCATTCGTATCCGACAGACAACACACCAAATTGTTCGGGGTGTACGACAGATTGCAGTTCACCGTGTAGTTGTTCAGGTTCCGGGACGTGTGGCGGGAGTACCATGCCCACTCCGACAGACAACACGCCAAATTGTTCGGGGTGTACGTCTCATTGTAGTTCACCGTGTCGTTGTTCGGAATCCGGTACGTGTAATGGGACCGTGGCAGCCCCGCCACCGCCGCCGCCAGAGCCGACATTGTTTGCGTGTGAGCGTGGTAGTGGTTGTACGGTTCGGAGTTCCGACGGCAGACAGTGCTATGTGGAATCGTGTGCTTCGGGGTGTGGTAATGGCTACTGGGACTGCAACCCGTCAGCGGTCTCTTGGCACGAAACCTCTCACCCCTGCACGCGTTCGGGTTGTGATGCGAGTTATACCAACTGCTCGAGAGGCAATGGCACCTGTCGTGCCCCTCATCCTAAGGGCGGAACTTACCAGTGGCATGGTAATTAGCCGTGTGTTTCACGCTGAACCCTATCCACCGACGTGCCTGTGGTCTTTTGATTGCAGGCGCGTTGATTTTACTTTTCATCGTAGGAGTAGTGCGTGTCCGCTCGCCCTTGCCACCGATACCTGATGCCTCTGCAGTCAAGGAGATACCGAACTCACCGCCTCGCCTTGGTGAGCAGCCCCGCGCCCTATCGCGCGTCCGTTTCCACTCTCCCGATCTTCTGCCCTTGCGATCAGAGTTTTACCGCACAATCATAGACAACAATCTGTTCCGTCCGTTGGGGTGGACACCGCCTGTGCCTCGTGAATCCTATCGCTTACTTGGTACACTTCTGCCGAGAGATGCCCACACACCGCCACAAGCCATCATAGAATCCACCGCGGGCAAGAAAACCTATATCGTGTCGATCGGTGACCCACTGGACGCATCGACGAGCCTTTTCTCAATAGAAGGTAAACAGGTGACGCTTTCCACCAACGGGCAGCAACGGACGCTACATCTGTCCATTGGTTTCTGATGCCCCCGTCGTCATTGGAATACACCCACCCACTAATTTACATCTGATAAGTGTTAGGCTTTACAAGGTTTATACAACCGTTTTATAGTAGATTCCGAAAATAAGTTTACACTTGTAACTCGTGGGGGAAACCGGGTGACCCAGCCCTATAGGTGTCAATTTAGGGATTTGACAACGTTTTAGCAACTATAGATATAAACAGTTTCCGCCCTTATAGGGCTGGGTTTTTGCTTGACCCGGCTGCTATAGACATGACGTCCCTACGGGACTGAAAAAGTTTTTGAAGTCTTCAATGTTTCCGCGTAGAAATCCGGTTCGGTTAGGAAACCGAACCTACCGGCCTGGGGGCGACAAGGGTTATTTTTTCTAAATTTGACAAGCGTCCGCGTGCATGGTATCTTAAAGGCAGGGACGTTTGTCGCCACGTGTGGAAGACATCATCAAAGCAAGGAGTGTCCCCTATGCGAAACCGCATCCACAGATGGTTCCCCATCGTTTTACTTTTACTGATGGCGACGCTCGGGTATGCCGTGCGCGCCAAAAACGCGCTGCAGGCATCATGTCGCCGAAGTCCCGAAATCTGTTACCCGAAACCGATCCCGCCGTGTGAATATATCTGTCCTGATGCGGACACAAGGTAACACGCTCGGACAACAAAGGAGTGAAAATATGTTTATCCGAAAATACTGGCTGCCAATCTCGGTGTTCATCGTAGCGATTGTGGGTATAGGGCTTTACCTGCTTGCGACACAGCCCCCGAAAGAACCGATTAAGATTTACAAGGTGGTTGAACCTGAAAAACCGACCGAACAACAGGGTGCCGAAGTCCCCAGTGAGACCGATAAAGGCGGACACGTCCACGCCGACGGCACTTGGCATGCCGAACCGCACGCCCCCGTAGAAGTTTCCGAAGCGGAAGTTTCTGCGGACGTGCAGGCTGCGCCTGTTGTTGTCCAGCAAGCAGACACACAGATTGACGCGGCAACGCTGGAGTCCGCTGCACGCAGGCTGAAGGATCCCGAGGTGTCTAAAGCGTGGGTCGAGTGGTCGAAAAAAAATAAGAAACTCTCTGAAGAATTTTTCCAAGCTGCTCGCGAAGGTACAGCACTACTACCAACGACAGAAGAGGAGCTGGAACGTTTCAATAATGACCCGGAGTGGCAACGCAGACGTAACGAGGCGTTGCACAAAACTGCCGAGATATACACAAGGATGAAAGCACACGAGAAGGAAAATCCCCTTCTTCAGTAAGGTGATACACTTTAAAGGAGTTTGATATATGAAACGCAAAACGACTTTTCTGCTTTACGTCCTTTTGTCGTTGTAGGGCGTTTTCTCGCGTCCAACCCCGTGAGACATGACCCTGAACCCGAAAAATCCCGAAAACATGCCCGTGTCCGCCTTCCACTTCGTACACCTTCCGCTATCTATCTGCTCGTGACAACCGCCCCGAAGGGTCTTCAGCGCGCTTTTCAAGATAAGGAAACCTGCCCCGCACCTGTTCCCTCTCTTCCTACCACGAGTGGAAAGTGTCTATTTGTTTTTAGGGTCAATTGTAAATAGCCCTCATACGCCTATAAAAAGGATTGCTTTTTTCTCAGGGTTCCTGATAGAATAAAAATAAAGGGAACTCGAAAAAATTTACTGAAATAAAGAGATGATTGTCCCCCTATTTTCCGATTTCAAGTCCAAAACTACTGATTAGGAATAAATCAAGGAAGAAACACCATGAAAAACGAAAGACTGTTAGGTAATTGTATCGCCTCGGTGCTCCTGTTAACTTTTTTCATAACTCTGGCAAACGCGCAAACTCCTCAGCAGATATGGGAAACAGCCGCGGGGTCCACAGTGCTATTGGAAATGAGAGATGCCAGCAACAGCCCAGCAGGACAGGGAAGCGGTTTCTTCGTCGGCAACGGATTGATCGCGACCAACTACCACGTTATCCAAAAAGCTGCAAAGGGTAGCGCGAAACTCGTCCATGATCAGAGGCGGTTTGAAATTGAAGGGTATACCGCAATGGACCCGGAACATGACCTCGCGATACTAAAGGTCGCAAACCATAGCATCCCGGCACTACCGCTCGGGAACAGCGACACGGTTGAGATTTCCGAAACGGTTTACACTGTCGGTAACCCGCGCGGGTTAGAAGGGACATTTTCACAAGGGCACATTAGCAACATCCTACCCGACGGGACGCCACGCTTGCATGGTAGAGTACTACAGTTTAATGCACCGATTTCGCGGGGCAGCAGCGGGGGCGCGATTCTAAACAGCGCAGGTGAAGTGATAGGTATTGTCGCTGAAACCCGGGACGACGGACAAAACCTCAATTTCGCCATCCCAGTAAACAACCTCAAGGCACTGATGGCGCGGGCGGGACCTGTGAGACCCCTCGTTGCAGAATCTGGTACGAGTCCCAAAACCGCAGTCTCATATATCCTGAGTCTGATTCTCCTGAGTGCAACCGTTTTCGCAGTAGTCCACTTTTTGCCGACAGTCAAAGTTGATACTCGGTTAATAGCTGTATGGGTCGCGTTAGGATTCGCGGTTATCAAAGCCATCCTCACACTCCTTGTGATGCACATTGCATTTCTAAATGGAATCGGGAGCTTTCTGATAGGAGACCCACCTATTGACATCATCCATGCGTTGGGGTGTGAGAACTGCTTTCAGGAGAAACTTATCCACGCCTTAGGGTGTACGTCCCACTTCCCTGATTTATTGCTCTCGGTCGTAAAATTTCCGGCGTACCTCGTCATCACAGCTTTTCTGCTCGGAATTGCCAATAAAGTCGTCCCCGGATTTGAACTTAACGGATTTTTCAACACATTTCTTGTGGCACTGTTAATTGTTGTCGGCGAAAGTCTGATACGCTCAGTTATCCCATTTGTTTAAATCCACAGATAAGAAGGAGTGAATACATGCGATTTGGGATCTGTACCAGTTTAGAAAATGTCAATCGGCTTGCAGAAGTCGGGTATGATTACATCTGATAAACTCTTGGAGGTGGTGTTTATCCTCACACGTGAACAAGGGAGAGTCATCCGAGCGCGAACAGGGTTTTATGACGTTCAGCACGATGATATTGTCCTGCGATGTACACTCCGCGGCACCCTCAAACGGAGACATCGTTCAGAAACTGGACGCAGGATATATGCAGATCCGGTGGCTGTCGGTGACCAGGTTGTCTTTACGCAGCTGGATGCCGAGGAAGGAGTGGTAGAGGATATTCTGCCCCGTCAGACGAAGTTCTCACGGCAATACGCAGGAAAACACGGCGACATTGAACAGGTTATCGTTGCCAATGCAGACCAGATCGTAGCCGTCGCATCTACGGGCATGCCACCCCTTAACTTTCGGACACTGGACAGGTTTCTCATCTTAGCTGAAGCTGGAGACATGGACGCAGTGATATGCCTCAATAAGATGGATTTAGTTGACGCAACCCAACTCGAGGAACTTACCGAGACTTTTACGAACTATGAGAAGTTAGGGTATCAAGTCCTTTATACCAGTATCCATGCACCTGAAAGTTTAGACACGCTTCAAGATGTCTTGACGGACAAATTCAGTGTTATCATCGGGGCATCCGGGGTAGGGAAGTCCAGTCTGCTGAACGCGATTCAACCCGATTTGGGGTTACGAACTGGTGAAGTCGGCATCAAAACGCAAAAGGGACGGCATACAACAACGCTGGTTGAACTCTTTTCACTCGAAATTGGCGGTGAAGTTGCGGACACACCGGGGATCCGAGAGGTCGGCTTATGGGGAGTGGACACTGAGAACCTCGAATACTACTTTCCTGAGATGGAATCGCATCTCGGTCAATGCAAATACAGCGACTGCGCCCATGTCGCTGAACCTGATTGCGCTATCCAAGATGCTGTTGAAACCGGTGAGATACATGCAGAACGGTATCGGAGTTACGTAGTGTTGCGAACCGGTGAACCGACAGAGTTCTAATTTTACAGTGCTACACTTGGGTGAATTTGGACAAAATTGTGTTTATGAGACACTCTAAAATCGCGGGAAGTATTTACGCGCGTAGTCCAATCGCTCTGGCACCCCGATATCGATCCAACTCGCGTCCGTTTGGAGCGTATAAAGGTCGGAAACGGACGGAAAAACATCGCGTTCCATAGAGAAGGTTTCTTGTCCCTTTGGAAACGCGTCGGCAATTGTTGCATTGAAGAGATACACGCCACTATTGATGTATCCCGTAGAACAAGTCGGCTGTTTCTCACGAAACGCCAAAATCTTTCCATCGCTATCAGATACAATTTCACCGTAGGGACGGATGTCTGATACATGTACACTTAGAAGCACTCCTGCCATCCCTGGCTGAAAGCGATCTAACATTTCTCGGAGCGAAAAGTCCGCAAGTAGGATATCGCCGTTCAGCACAAAAAAGGGGGATGTCCTAATCTGTTTCATCGCGTTCAGAATCGCGCCACCTGTCCCGAGTCGTTTCTCCTCTTTGGCGTAACGGATACGGATGCCAGCGTAATTCTCACCCACTCGCTCGTAAAGTACATCGTGCAGATGTCCGGATGCAAGGACGACTGCGGTAACCCCTGCTTCCCTCAACAATCGGATCTGCCACTCCAACACCGTTTTCCCAGCGATCTCCAGCAACACCTTCGGAACCGTTTTCGTCGTCTCACCCAGCCGAGTCGCAAGACCACCGCACAAAATAATCGCTTGCATTTTTTTAATTTACCTTGCGGAGTAATAGCGTGGGAATAGCATTTGAAGTGCCTTTCTTAAATCTGAAGAAACACCCAAGCAAAAACCCCTCCACTCCGTTACGGGCTACGGGTTCTGCAGCGCCTATAAAATAAGAATTGATTGATACCTACACCGACCTGTGGCCCGCGAAACCACGTGGGTTCTCAAAAGCATCTACCCACAGATCACACCATTCTTGGTGTTCAGCCAAGACAGTTTCAGGGTTTTTTCGGCTACGGACGATGAAATCAGGATGTGCCGTTCGTCCTGTGTGATGTCCTGTAGTCTGATAGCGCAAATCTAACGACCAGCGGCACCGATCGGACGTGTTCGGCTCCGAACGATGTGGTGTAAAACGACTCAATAAAATGAGATCGCCTCGGTAGCATTCCAGCATGAGGGGTTCGGCATCTGGCATCAACTCCGGTTTGATCATTGTCCCACCCTCTTTCTGATGGACCAAATAACCCTTATCTTCAGTGATACCGGGCAATGCCTGCAGACATCCCATCTCTATTGTGCTATCACCCAACGGCAGCCAACACGTGACGATTTCGGAGCCTTCTGCTTCCGGCATCATGACTCCAGCATCCTGATGCCACGGCACGCCGCCTGCCCAACTCGCGTTTCCATCTACAATGGGTGGTTTTGCACGCAGATGCTGAATCGGATTGCACGTAATTTCCGGTCCAACAATCCCTTCAATCACATCTAAAAGGTTGTCGTTCTGCATAAATTCAAAGATGGCTTTACCGCGGTAGTGCATGATATCCAACCCGCCTGCCATTTCACCGGACTGTGCAAGCAACAATCCGAACCTCTTGTCGAAAGGTTCATCTTCATGCAGCTCCTCAATTTTACCATCCTGCTTTAAAGCGAGTGCGCGTTCCGAAATCCAATCCGAAATCTCGTCAATCACCGGTTGGAGGTCTTCATCCGTCAGCGCATTTTTGACTATCAGCACGCCTTGTGACCGATAGGTTTCGCACTGTTCTTGCGTGAGTCTCATAAAGAAAATTTCTCCCTTTTCATGAAACTTGCTATAAAAAATTGTGTGAATATGATACCATAATAGAAAAAATTCAACAAGGAGCATTGCAGCCATGAAAGGTAAACAGATTGTGATGCCAGCGAAACGCTCGGCAACACTGGAAGATTTTGAACTCGATGAAACCCTTGCACCAAACCAAATCTTACTGAAAACGCACTATAGCTTGATTAGTCCAGGGACTGAAGGTGCAGGGTATACCGGACTTGAAAGCGGTACGCGATTTCCACATGGCTCCGGTTATACGGCGATCGGTGAAGTGCTTAAAGTCGGTGAAAACGTAACGAAATGTGTCGCGGGCGATCTCGCCTTCTGTTATAGTCCGCACGCTTCTATCGCTAAAACAGAGGCGGTGCTTTTGGCGTTCAAACCCCCTTTAGGTATAGACGAGAAACTGGTCCCATTTGTCCGAATGGCGACTGTTGCAATGACATCTTTGCGTGTGTCGTCCGCTGAGTTCGGGGATACTGTCGCAATTATCGGCTTGGGGCTGGTAGGTAACTCCGCATCACAACTCTTCAATTTGGCGGGCATGAAGGTTATCAGCATTGAACGCGTGCCACGCCGGCTTGAAATCGCGCAGCAGTGTGGTATCCAACACCTGATTAATCCCGATGACGAAGATGTGCTGGAACGTGTTACCGCGTTGACAAACGGTGAAAAAGCGGCAGTCACCGTCGAAGCGATTGGGAACCCACGACTCGTCGAAACGGCGTACCAGTTGACCGGCAGAAAGGGAGAAGTTATCTTACTCGGTTCACCACGTGGCGAATACGTTACGGATGCAACGGCAATCCTGAACTACAGTCACAGCATAGGCCTGGGTGCGATTACCCTTAAAAGCGCGCATGAATGGGTCTATCCAACGATGCACTCCGGTGAATCGAAGCACTCGCTTGAACGCAACTCACGCTTGGTGTATTCACTGATCTGTGAAGGCAAATTCAAGGTAGAAGAATTGCTGACACACGTCATTGACCCAGAAGATGCACAATCCGCCTACGATGGATTGACAGACCGGAAGGATGAATACTTAGGCGTAATCATGGATTGGACGTAGTGTTTGCAAGGAAATATAGATAACCTAAGTTGCCACCTTGTAGCATAGGAAACCGTTGGTCTCCTGTGCCTCTTCGTGCTGAAAATAGTAGGAAACACGCCAAGTTTTTCGCAAAAATGACAGCTTTTCGCTGAAAAACGGTGTTCGTGTGTCTAAAATCACGTAGGTAGCAAGTTGGGTTATAGATAGGAATCGGAGTTGACAAAGAAATAGGGGAGTTGGCTTACGTAATTCAGGCGCAAGCGGTGACGGTGCCCAGAGAAACAGGTTACTCAATCTCCGACATCGGATTTCCAAGTTCCGCCAACATGCCAGGATGGATTTGAACTGGTAAATCTGGCGACGGCGGCGGAACAACCTCCCCATCTTCCTGTAGTCCTTCAATGTGAAATTCAATAGCTTCAGCGATCAATTTTCGCACTTCTGCTATTGTTTCACCCGCCGCGATACACCCGGGAAGATCGGGGACATACGCACTGCAACCATTTTTTTCTTCTTCAAAAATAATAACATATTCCATCGTGTTTATTCACCTTACCATTTGAGTCCCGCTTGTCTTAGGACGCTGTTGAGTGTACCGGAGCGGACATCCGCGCTTAGTTTTCCTGCGACTGTCACAGTCCCCTTTTTTATCAGATGTTTAAATTGCCTATGACTGCCCCGCGTCCGGACGAGATACCACCCATCGTCTTCAATGAGTTTTATGAGCAATCGAACCTTCATAATAAACTTTTAACGATTTTGAGCTCGCTGAGTAAACGAAATAGCGGTGTCTCCTCTTTATGCAGAAAACAGTTCTTTCCTATTTTCGGTACCATCATCACCCTTCATATTCTTTCTGGCTAAAAGCGGCTGAAACTTTGCCTTCATCGTTTTTCGATTCTTCAACATGGAACGAGCATATAACGCGACCTTCATGGATTACCAGTAATTTACCATTACCATCAAACTTTATACCAGCCTTGAACCCATTGGTTTGGTACACTGTTGCTATAACGTTATAGCCTGATGAATTTATACCTTTGAGACCAACATTTTGCTTTTTCATTGATTAATTTCCTTCTGTATTGCAAAGGAGGTCGTATGATGCAATTAAATCCCACTCCATCAAAGTCGGGAACGTACGCGTCATAATTGTTCCCGCATTTTTTAAAATAACGAGGTATTCCATATAGATTATACCCGCCAAAAAACCACTTTGTCAAGTTAATTTGATAACTCACCATAGTTAGACAGGTGACTCCTAACAGACCCACTTTGGCGGGATATCTGTTTCTCAAAGGTTTACATGTGGTTCGTAGTGGGCGCAATTCATTGCGCATTGTGGTGATCCTGATAACGCAGAAAAATCAGCTTTTCACTTTTTTGCGGTTTAAGATATGCTTATATCTGTGCATGGCGGTAAAACTGAAAAATACCACCGCTATAGAAACAACCCACACATATCATCGGGGAATTGCGATTGAAGAAGCATGCAAGTACCACGCCACAAAAAATAAACGCGCCAAAAGCTTCCACGCACGTGGGCACACGTTTGTCCAAAGGTAACGTCCTCTGGACCTCCATACTCACTGGGTTCGCTACCCCCCCCCCGCACACACATACTTTAAGTATTTCAGATTACAAGGCAGTCTCGGCAACTTTAGTGTTCCCTCTTGCTGCCTTCATGCTCGCGCGCCCTCTGTCTTGCACGGAGGATTCCGTCGCGGGCTATTTTTATTGTGGTGGGATGTCCTCACTGTTGGGTCTCCTGTTCCGCGCACTGTGCACGATAACGGGGTTGACAGATAAAACAGGTCAAGATTTATACGCTTGACATTTTTTGTATCTTTTGATATTTTACAAACACCCCTCGCGGGGAAAGGAAAAATGATGATTAACGTTTTTTATAGAAACCGGAACACAATTGGGCAGTTCATGGTTGCGCTTATATTCTTGGGCACGTTCGGATTCTTGTTTACGTTTGATGGGTTTGTCTCGGATTCGCAGGCTGCCAATTGCTGCTGTAGTGGAAAGGCAACGGTAACCTCCTTCGCGGCGGACAGCAGCGGGGATTTCGAGAGTGATGTTTCCGTGGATGCTCCAGCCGCCAATGGATGTGAATGTGTCCAAGGCAGCATTTGTAGTAGTTGTGCTCAACCTAATGATTGTGGTCCAGAAACTAAAGATGGCTGTAGCAGTGGTTGTTCATGTACGGGGTGTTGTGATGATTTTGTCTGTAATGAGGACAGTACAGATTGCAACATTCCAGAAGACTGCTCATGAAGCACTTTGATAAAAACATGGTGTATATACGGAAACTGAGACCATTTCATAGCATTCTGAACAAGAATCATGTTATTCCTTGGATGTTACCTGAGGGTGCGTCTGCTCGATTCGGACGTGGAAGTGTGCAAGGTATAGCGGTTTCACCGGATGGCGTGTATCTTGTGGTGGCAACCAACATTGGGTTGTGGTGGTATGAGTTCGCTACGATGCAACCTATTGCCTTGTGGGAAACCGAAAGGGGAATGGTTTCTACCATCTCCTTTTCCAAGGATGGACAGTGGATTGCCACTGGCAACGCGGATGGAGTCATCAAGGTATGGGATGTTCAGCACAGTGTTTGTGTCGCACAAATGCAACGGGATAAGTCCAGATTCCCAGGGATTGCGCATCTCACTTTTTCCCCTGATAGCCAAAGACTCGCCACTACCGGTATCCGCGACGCTATTGTTGATGTTTGGGACCCAGAAACCGGATCCTCACGTGCTAAATTTTACGAAGATCAAATCAATTTGCGAGTGCATAAGAGACCTGTCGCCTTTTCCACGGACAGTTGCCTCTTGGCATGTACCGAAACTATCGACTTCCAAAGCACCGCTGATTCCATTTCTGTATGGGACCTGGTGCGCGGGGAGTGCATTGCCAACCTCACCGAACACACCGATTTCGTGGAGAGCCTCTGCTTTTCACCATGTAATCGGTTTCTTGCTTCTGGAGGGGGCAAAGGCACAGTTCGGGTGTGGGACATGAACACTTGGCAACAACACGAGACATATCTAGATTATGGCGAGTTTCGGATGAGGGTATCTTATTCACATGAGGACGTTCTATATGCAGTGGCGGTGTCTCGTGATACCGCTATCGTGTGGGACGTAAAGCGTGGCGAAAAATGTTATGCATACGTTGAAGGGCAAGGGAATCTCCAAAGCGTGCATTTTTCAAGCGATTCCCGGTTTGTTGTTGCTGGCGCGCATGAATGGTTGGTTTGGACAGATAGGAACTCTCAGTCTCATAGGTTTCCACATTTACATCCAACCTTCTCTGATTCTGTGGCATTCGCATCGGATGGAAAAACATTGGTATCTGGCTCTCGGAATGAGAGTATAAAGGTATGGGATATTGCTACTCCTTCACAGCAGCCAATTTGTTTCAATCTGCCCGGTAAAAACTATTCTGTTTCTATGTCCACTTGCGGAGAATTCCACGCGACTGGTATTGACCGAAACACTGTCAACTTGTGGAAGATTGGCGAAAAAACACCAAGAGCTTCGTTCGCTTTCTCGGATAAAAAGAGGGAAGCAACAGTATCAGCATTCTCACCTACAAGCAACCTACTGGCATGTGGAGATACCGAGGGATCCTTACATGTGTGGGATGTGTCAAGTGGCAATAAACAACATCTGTTAATACATAGGCTCTCAAGCGAAGGTGATTGGATTAAGTCTATAACATTTAGCGAGACTGGCAAACAACTTGTAAGTATCTCAAATCGCGGGCCCAGAGTCCAACTGTGGGATCTTGAGCGGGACGAAGAGATTCATGAGTTTCCTGGGCACCACATCCATACCGTAGCGTTTTCACCTTGCGGTGGATTTATTGCTGGAAGTTTATTTGGAGAAATTCGGTTATGGGCAGCCTCAACTTATGAAATCCACCTGGCGATCCGTGAATCTCAAGGGTGTCAGAAGCCATTTGCCTTAACATTTTCGCCCTGCGGGCAGTATCTAGCTTCAGGAGAGAGTTGGCAGCGGGGGAGAGTGAAGGTGCCCATCCGTTTATGGAACGTCGCGAGTGGTGAAGTTATCACAAGTTTTTGGGGACACCCCACCGATATCCAGGATCTCGCCTTCTCATCGGACGGGGCACTCTTAGCAAGTGGTGGGCTTGATGGCACCATTCTGCTTTGGGACATGGAACCATTTATAGGTTCTTAAAGCCGCTGATATCACGTTGCATATAGCATGAAACTTTATGATGCCATTATAGTGGGCATTACACACCTTTTTCAAAACTGGCTGCGTGCTGGATTGTCTATACTCGGCATTTTCATAGGTGTTGTGAGTGTGCTTTGTATGATAGCAATTGGCGATGGCGCGAAACTTATTATCGCTGATGACCTTGAAAAACTCGGTGGTGCAAACCAAGTCAAATTCAGAACGCTCAAAGGCGTTTGGAAAGGGAGACATCTCATACGGGCCACAACCGAACGATACACCCTTGAAGACGCTTATGCCATTGAGGCAGAATGCCCCCATGTTCTATTTGCTTTTCCCAAAATTGATAGGTACCAAGCATTTGTCACGAGTCAGTACACCGGGCAAGCGCGCCTGTCCATTGAAGGTGTGACAGCAAACTATGCCCAAGGTGTACATTGGGATGTTCAACATGGACGCTTTTTTAAAGAAAATGATATTGACAACGCAGCCCAAGTCTGTGTCCTCGGTCCGGAAGTCGCCGCAGACCTGTTTAGAGGTACCTCTCCACTGGGACAAGAAGTGAAAATCCGGATCTACAGTCGTCAACCGCCTGTGCGATGTCGTGTCGTCGGCATTATGGCCCCTAAAGGTAAAAGCCTCCGCATCAACCAGTCACTAGATAACCTCATCTGTGTCCCGTTGACAATGTTCCAACAACGCCTTTCCGGAAACCATCATGTTCAAAGCATTATAGTCTTTTTTCATAAAGACACAGATGTTTATAAGGTGATTGATTCTGTAAAGAGGGTCCTTCGTAAAAGACACCGAGGCACCGATAACTTTATCGGTTATTGGATACCTAAACGCAGTATTAGACGGCTTGAACACATTGAAAAGGTGATAAAAATAGCGTTGGGTAGTATTGCCGGTTTCTCCGTGTTTGTCAGCGGCATCGGCATCATGAATATCTGCCTCGTCTCCGTCGGTGAAAAGACACGTGAGATAGGCTTGCGAAAATCTGTCGGAGCAAGGTGTGTTGACATCTTCTATCAGTTCTTGACAGAATCCATCTGTCTTTGCCTCTGTGGTGGTGTGCTCGGCATCATGGGCGGCTGGCTTGCTGCCCACAGCATGGCATGGGTTGCTGTCCGCATCGTACCGATTGTGGATGTGTGGCCTGTGGTACTGTCCGTGCGATGGATAGTGATTTCTGTTCTCTTTTCAATTTTTATGGGCATCACTTTCGGTGTCTATCCGGCCATACGGGCATCGCGGATGGCACCTATTGATGCACTCCGAACGGAGACATAAGGAGCAAACCAGTCGACAACGGTTTTTTAACGATGAACCTGCGCCTTTCTTTCCAGGTTTCCAATGAAATCAGTCCGTTTTGATAGTCTGTACGGTTTCTTTTTCTTATCAAAACATATAGTCTGTAATGAAATGGAGGGTGTTTTTGCTTGGGTATTTCTTCAGATATACGGAAAAGACCGTTATTAGTCAAATTCCCTAACCGAACCGCAAGGTAATATAAAAAATGAACTTTTACCAAAAAATCCTTTTATGTGCCATTGTGCTACTTGCCTGTTGGATACGCGTTCAAGGCGTAAACAGACTCCCGGATGGGCAGTTCACCTCTAACGATGCGTATCTTTTCGCTGGACAGGCACAAGAGATTGCTGAACAAGGATCCCTTCCCGCACGCGATATGCACCGCTGGCTGCCACACGGTAGAGATAACGGGCAGATATTTCCACTCTACGCTTATGCCATCGCCTATACCCACAAAACCATCGGTTGGATATCGCCGAAACTCACGCTTTATCACATTCAAGTTTATATCGGCACTATCTGTTTCACAATTGGACTCGGTGTGCTGTGTTTCTTCCTCGCCCGTACCTATGGAGTCGTTTTCGCCGCAATTACCGCCCTCCTTCTGGCAACACTGCCGGGAAGTATAGAACGGAGTGCTGCTGGTTTCGGGGACAGGGACGCGTGGTGCTGGATGCTCGGTATCTTTGCTGTCACCAGTTACCTCTATAAGGAAAGTATGGAACCCGGACGACACAGATGGATTGCCACCGTACTCGCTGGTTTTACCGTTTTCTTGGGCGGGTTAAGTTGGGAAGGTTTTGGGTTCTTCGTACTAATGATTGTTGGAATAGAACTCTGGAAATTTTGTAGCACAGACACAGAACAGCACCTCAAAGAATATCTCCTTTGGATGCTGATGTTTGTTCCGTGGCTTTATCTTATCAGTCCTGCCTATCGAAGCGGGTCGGGTTTCTCAACGCATGTCGCCGCCCTGATGCTACTACCACCCTTGACGGTCTTTGCGCTGCGCGGATCAAAATTCCTGCTCCTCAAACACGTTGAACAACTCTGACCGCATCCCCGAAAGCTCGCGTGGGGATTAACGCTGCTGAGCATCGCCGCGGGAGTCGGTTATATTTTCATGCAAGCCGGCACCTTCGCCGAGACAGCTTACCCGTTTCGTGAGAGCCAACTCATGCAGAACATAGCAGAATTGGCCGACCCGAATTTCAGATTTTGGGCAAGCAGATACGGTACTGTGTTTGTCTTAGGGAGCCTCGGACTGATTGCTGCCAGTCTCCATTTGTGGAAATGGAAAAGTCTCCCCTTAATAATCTCACTCGCTCTATTCGTCGGCTCAACCTTCTTTCGCACGCAGGTCAATGGATGGATAGGCGAGGACACGTGCAATTCGCTTTTTCTCGTTTCGTTGGGGTTGACAGTCCTATCTCTCGCTATTGCTTGCTTCCAGAAAGAAAAAGAAGAAAACGAACTGGTAACACTCGCTACACTTGCATGGTTTTTTTTATGGGTGGGACTCGCGCGCGGCGGTAAACGGCACGACTTCTTTATTGGGCTGCCGCTCGCTTACGGCACGGCATGGCTCCTCTATTTTTCCCCTGTGCACCTCATACAAAGACTCAAAGATGCCGAAATCCTTTATCCGCGTGTTAAGGAAAAACGCACGATTGCTATCTTTACAGTTATCGTGCTGATAGCCATTCTCTTCTGGACACCAATTGGCGGGCATGCAAACAGGTCGATTTACGCTGCTGCGCGTATGCGGGGACCCATTCCAAGACAAAACAGCAGGACAGAGGCGTTTAAATGGATGAATGAATCTCTTCCCAAAGAATCTGTGATTGCAGCAAACTGGGACCACGGCACACAACTCAACGCCCTCGGCGGTGTCAGGACTGTTGTTGACTCCGACCATTTTCTCCCGCACTGGATATATCTCTATTACCGACACGTCTTTAGTGCCCAAGACACACGCGAGGCACTTGAATTCCTCAAAACGCACAAAGCCACGCATCTGATGCTAACAGATCGGGAGGTGCTATCCCGCTCCCGAAACTATTCAAGCATGGGCAGCGATGAAAACGCTGATAGACAATTTGAACTCTATCAACTGACGCGAACTGAGACCCCTATCGGTACACCGTACCGGATGCAACCGCGTGGGAGAGGCACACCGTTAGACTTCATTGAGATTGCCCGCACTTCGCCTGACACACTATCCATCACCGCGCAGTTCAAAGACGAAAATGAGGCAGTTGCTGACGGAGAACTGGGAGAAACCTTGACGAAAGATATAACGGTAGAAAGAACTGTTAATATCCCAACTTCTCAAAGTTCGGTGGATATTGAAGATGGCGGACTCGTTTTGGATTTCGACTCCGAAACCCGCTTGAACAGAGCCTATTATATCCCACCGCTCGGTTGGAACAGTCTCGCTGTTAAGTTGTTTCTGCGTGGTGAGCACAATGATATCTTCATTCCTGTTTATCCAATAGACGAAGATAGTACGAAAGACATCAAAGTCTGGGAGATTCGCTATCCGCCGGATATAGAGGCAAATGAGAAATATCTTGCAACTGAGCCGATGGCAGCAGAAAAAAAGTAGAATAATTAGGACTTACGCAGCGCGTTCATAAATCCGCGCTATACATCGTAGGGGCGTGGTCTCCACGCCCGTTGGATTGGGAAACCCAACCCCTACAAATCCTATTACCGATTCTGAGGAATTCGAGTCGGCTGCCGATCCGCTTTTGCCACTTTCGACGCTTCAAATCGGTACATCTACTGAGAATGCCACAACAGAAATCAATCCTGCCACCGATCCCGGAATTGCGTAACCATCGCTTCGGGGGCACCGTGCTGTGCTAAGAAATCTAAAAATGCTTGATAGAGTCGGCGCGCCTCTGATGTATCGGATTCAAATCGATTGTTCATCTGTTCTGGATCAGACGGTAAATGGAATAAAGATTTCGGAGCACCGCGGTTTTCTAAGAGTAGAGACCAAGTGCCATCAGTGATATTTCCATGCGGGCTGCCACCATCAGGACTCCAGCCACCAACCCAAGCACCGTGCGTAACGGCGTATTCGCGTCCAGTGTCGGTATCCCCCATAATAGCCGGAAGGAGACTCTTACCTTCTACCTGTGCACCGCGTTCTGCGCCGAACACATCAATAACAGTGGGCGGAATATCAACGATACTCGCAAGCGCGTCCGTGTGGCGTGGCGTTGCCTCTGGATGATAAACCAATAGCGGTATATGAATAATTTCTTCATACATGCTAAGATTCTTAGCGAGCAATCCATGTTCACCCAATAGGAAGCCGTGATCCGCCATGAAAATCACGATTGTGTTTTCCAGCAACCCCATGTACTCAATTTTCCGCAAAAGTTGTCCAATCCAATTGTCAACCAGTGAGGCTTCCGCACGATAGAGCGCATTGAGCCGTTCTGTCTCGCGTTCATTCATCGGATTAGGACCGTAAGGCGGATAGATCGGTTCGGGACCATCATAATCGCTCGCATCGAAACGCTTTAGGTACCATTCAGGGGCATCCCACGGTTCATGTGGATCGAAGGTATCCACCATTAGGTAGAAGTTTTCGTGCTGGTAGTTCCGTTCCAGCCAATCGCAAGCCGTCTGCACAGTTTGTGCGACGAAAGTATCTGCCTCCGTTTGCCGAAAGTCTGTATTTCTAATGTGGTTGCCGAGTCCAAGGGGCAGTTTATTCGGATGGGTCCGTGTATATTCGCGATACCGTAATGAATCCTGCGATTCATAATCGTACGGGTGCGTCTCTAAGCAATCGCCTTCCTGCCCGCGAATCCATTTCCATCCGGTGAAACCGCGATTGTAAAAGAAACCGTTGTTGATATGGTGCGGCGTATCCGCAATCATCATACTCACAACACCAGCCTTCGTTAAATCTGTCGCGATGACCGGTACATCGCGTTTCAGGGGTTCCCATCCGCGCCGACAAATACCGACCTGCCCTGTCACCAAATCGCCTCGGATCGGCACAGTCGGATAACTACACACATAAGCTTTGTCAAAAACGACGCACTTCTCCGCGAAAGCGTTGAGGGATGGTGTATATCCCTTTCCGCCGTAAATCGCGAGGTTATCGCGTCGAAATGTATCTGAAATAATATGAATAATGTTCATGTTAATTTCTTGCTCCATTCGTAAAGAACGATATAGGTACATAGGTCTCAGTTTAGCACGTGATTGGACTGAGAAGCTGGAGCTCCTTTACTGACAACCGATAACCGATAACTGATAACCATTCTTCTCATATTATACACCGTCTTCCGTTTCTGATGAAATCTTTTCACGCGTAGCCATTTGCACCACAGCCGGTAACAACCCATAAATCCCCCAGAACGGGACCCCAATCGCATCACCGTTCAAAAGATTGTTCACCGTGAAATGCACCATCAATGAAATCTCCGCTGCCATCAATCCGATGACAACAGAACGATAAAAACCGTCGTCTATCGTTTTGAGTGCGCGAAAGCCGTAACGTAAGAAGGCGATGTTCAGCCATGCCCATACGCCTAATCCAACGATCCCCAATTCCGCTATCACTTGAAGGTATTCGCTATGTGCGCCGAGTTGATACTGCGCCGTGTAACTCCCAACGAGTGCTACATCTTCTTCGTAAAGCATCGCAAACGCACCATATCCTTTACCCAAGATCGGACTCTCAAGGAACATCACAACTGCCTGTCCCCACCGTAGCAGGCGCGCTCGGTTTGAAGCATAACTGATATCTATCGCTGACGAAACCCGCTCAATAATAATACTGTAGACACCGGGCAAATTCAGACATACCAGTAAGATGAGACACGCCGCACCGATAAATAGAATCTTTTTATGCGTAACGCCTCTGCCGAGTTGCAGGAGCATAAAACCGACCGCGACAATAACGGAGAGCCAGACACCGCGCGAAAAGCACATCAGAAGCCCGACACTGAAACAGACGAACCATGCTGTCCATAACACGCGATCATAAGTGCTGTTGTCGAACAGGAGACGGCTCAGGCAAACCAAAAAAAAGATCGCGGTGAAGGCACCGTAAACAGAGTAATTCGTAAACGGTGCGCTCCGATAAGCACTTGTCCACTGCCACGCGTCAATGTGATAGATGAGGACAATCACCGTCCAGATAACAGCGACGGCGGCGGAAGGAAAGGTAGCAATAAACAGTCGTTTCAGGGTTGCCCTGTTTTGGATAACAGCATATACTATTATGCTAAACAGCATGTACACCGTCGCCCGGAGCGCACCTTTGAGTGTGCCAAAAAGATCAGGCGTATTGATTGCTGAAAGGAAGGTAACGAAGATATAGGCGCAAAGCGGTACCAAGAACGGAAAGGTATTTTCTCGTTTCTTTTTCTGGAGTGCCCGATCAGCTATTTTTTCCACGCAATAAACAGCGACGAGCATACCTAATAGCGGTTCTGTCGGTGTTTGAATCTCAAAGCGACCTGGGAGAATGTAACGGAATGAAAATGGCAGGGCAATTAACAACAGGTAGACCGCGAGTTCCATGCCGAGGAAAACGAAGGCACCCGTTACAGCCAGCAAACTGAGGAGCGGGAGCGGGGTGTCCGAGTAACCGCCGACAATGCCACCGACCCCGAGACAAACAACAAAAAAAAGAATTCGCTTGCCATGCTTTAAAAACATCCGTGGAACGATTATCGGTTAAAACTTCATTTTGACACCGAGTCCGATTGCAGTGCCATCTAAAATCAGATCGAGCGGTATAGCACCCGCCGTTTTTACTGTTTTAAGTATCCGTTTTACCTCAAGGTTAAGCGCAAGATTATGTTCCCACTGAAACAGTTCAGCACCAATGAGAACATATCCGGTTGTACCGGAAGAACTGTCATCAAAACTGATACCTTGCTGTTCAATCAAATCCACTGCGCTGCCACTAAAACTCGCCCCCAAAAAACCGATACCACCGCCCAAATAGAGCGGTAGAAACTCGGACAGCAAAACCGGACGGTAGATGAGTTGGTATGAGATCGGAATGAGTGTCGTAGAGAGGTTCGCCGAGGTAGGGGGCGGAATATCAAGTTCCATCTGCCAATAGCCAAACTCGAAACGTGAATCCAATTCCGGTGTATGTTCAAATACAACCGAAACCATAGGCAACAGGGCACTCGGAACGCTTGATACGCCGACACTCTCGAGAATAGTAGTTAAATCACCTAATTCCGGTTTATATGAAAACAGGGCAAGTTGAAATGACGGAGCATTAAGATGTGATCCCAAGAAATCTCGGACGGGGGACGGGCGCAAGGGAGGCGTATCGACAGTCTCCGCGCGGGTCAGACAGGGCAGCAAAAGCAGCAGCAACATGAAACATACAAATATTAAGCGCATAAAGGTAACAACCTTATCCGAGGGGTGCTGTAGGCCGGTGATATGACAACGATGGGCGGGCAAGGGCCCCGCCCCTACGTTGGTATGAAACAGTTCCGCTACATCATCGCGCCCGCGGGGAGCAAAATGACTTCGACCCTGCGATTCATAGCTCTGCCAGCGGCAGTGTTTTGCGAGGCGATAGGTTTGGTGTGTGCCATGCCAACTGCCTCTATTCTCGCTGCATCAATGCCTTTGGATTTCAAGTATGTTGCTGCCGAGTTGGCGCGTGACTGTGAGAGGTCCCAGTTGCTTCGATGACTGCCGCGCAGGACCGGCGTGCCATCAGCATGTCCAACAACCTTGATCTTGGCATCCGATGCCATGAGTTGATCGACGATACCGTCAAGGATCGCTTTGTCTTTGCTCGATAGACCCGTCTGCCCACTGCCGAAGTTGACAGTAGCAACTAACATCGGTTTCTTGGCTGCCTCTTTTGCGTTCGTGGCGACCTGTCCCTTCAAAGCCATCACATCAGACTGAAGCTGCTTTAATGCTGTAC
Source organism: Candidatus Poribacteria bacterium (assembly GCA_009843785.1). Classification (GTDB taxonomy): domain Bacteria; phylum Poribacteria; class WGA-4E; order WGA-4E; family WGA-3G; genus WGA-3G. The sequence goes on from VYCT01000312.1 coordinate 23,890, forward strand.
TGTTCGCTTGACCGGTCTGCCCTAAAGCATCAATCTGTTTTTTCAATTCGGCATCTCCGCTTTTCGCAGCATCCATTGCCTCTTTGCCTTGCATGTCTATAGCCTTCGTTAGGTCGGCGCGAAGTTGGGCATCCCCTTCTTTGGCTTTTTGCTCTGCTGCAGCGATCGTGTCGGCATCACCTTGTTGGGACGCGGCAATCGTCTCTTCTTTCGCTTTGGAGATTGCTTCCGTCGTATCTTGATTATTCTGATCGACTTTGCCCTCTAACATCGTGATTTTGTTTGACATGTCAGAATTGGCCTGGTCCATCTTTGTGACATGTTCATTCTTCCACATTTCAAACTCTTCTTGGTCCAACTTGGCGCAGCTACTAACAACAAGCGCAACGCCCAGAAGAGCGATAATTGTGAAAGCGGTTCTAATTAGCATGGATTCCTCCTAATTTTTTACGGCAATTTTGGGTGTTACTCGCAAACCAACATGAAAGGGTCAGCTGCTAAGTTACGCCAAAATAATATACTCTATTTTCCTCGGAATTCTTCTCAAATCCCGTTTTGAACGTATGTATGCAAACGGAATAATTACTGTCCCGCGCGCAAACAACGGTTTTCAATGCCCGAAACTGCATCGCAAACTTGCAAAATATGGAAAATCTGCAAGCGATTTATTCGCACAGGTACTTGTAATATAAATTATATCACTTTTCTCCAAAAAAAGTCAAAAGTTTTTTTCGCACCCGCCAGAACGATAGAATTAGATGTTAAAACACCCTTGATTTTTAATCCAAAATAGGATAGAATTTAGTACCCGTAGCACTCGGAAACCAACACTGATGGAAGTACTTTGCAAGCATCGCGAGGCTAAATATTATCACAAACTAAGGACTACTGACAGTATGGGACAGATAAGCATTATCTTAATCGCAGGATTACTCTTTCTTTTTTACTTTGAACCCTCACAAACAAACATAAACATCAGCGATATGCAGGTGGTGCTTTGGACAATTGTCCTGACAGGTTTCCCAGTGCTCATTACGTGTTTCGTGACATCGTACGTGGCGCGAACCTTTCCTGCGGACAAAGAGGAGAACCTACCGAAACTCTATCGTTTGCGACGCTTCATGATCGTTTTTGAGTGTATTAGTTTAGCGGCGTATCTGTGTAATCTGTACCTACTGAATTTGCCCACCTTGATCGATAAACACCTCGCCTTCTTCCCGATGAAAAACCTACGTCAAATATTCGCATTGCTTCCGCTTCTGATCGGACTCATCTGTATTCGGCTCGCGTTCTATCAAGTGAATCGGCTCCAACAAGGACACTACCGAGAGGTCGCCACGCTTCAGCTCAAATTTCTGATCTTCCCCCTGCTGCCGATGTTTGTTTATCTCGCTACAGTAGATGCTGTCTACTGGCTTCCGAATTCAGTGCAGATGTTTATCCTCGAACATCCCTATGTTTTAATAGGGTTAATCTTACCTGTGATTGCCTCCGCTTTTATCTTTGCGCCCTTACTCATGCAGTTTCTATGGAAAACGGAACCATTGGCGGTAGGTTCAGCATTGAAGGGAAAATTAGATTTATTGACGAAACAGAGTGGCATAAAATACCGGGATATTGTGGTGTGGCAGACCGGTTCGCTGTTAATAGCAAATGCTGCAGTCGCGGGGACCTTTCCATGGAACCGCCGAATCTTCCTGACAGACGCGCTCCTCGAATACTTTACGGATGAAGAAATCGAAACCGTTGTTGCCCACGAACTTGGACATATCCGCTACAGACACATTCCGACGTATATGCTGTTTTCAGTTTTCTATCTATTGAGTTACCTGTTTTTCTTTGTTCTTGTTGAGGAACCGTTGGTGGCATATTTCCAGGAATCACAAATCTTGCCAACGTTATGTTCCTTAACTTTTCTCATCGTCTATTTCGTGTTCATCTTCCGGTATTTGTCAAGACGCTGTGAACATCAAGCGGACCTATATGCGGCTGCGCTCACGGAGAAACCAGAAGCATTCAAAAATGCTTTGATGAAACTTGCCGTGCTGAATTCGGTGCCAAAATCAATTCGACGGTTCTTTGAAATGTTCAACACACACCCATCTATCCACCGACGGATTGATTTTATCAATCAGTGGATAGAACAAAATTCAGCCATTCAGCGTTATAAAAATTATCTGCTTGAAGTCAAAATCTTAATCGCATTGCTTGCGATATTTGGCATCCTCGCGCTACTGTTGTTCCGTTAGGCAACAAAACCGATACGCAATCAGATAAGGTTCAGCGATTCACAATCGCCTCAATCGGCAGGCTGCTCTTCCGTATCCGCAGTAAAGGATATCTCGTCCGCTTCAGTATCCTCTTCAATCGCAAATTGGAGTCGCTCCACTATCCGGTGTAATGGCAATTCATACTCTTCTTGAAGGCGACGCTTTTCATCAGCGATGTGAAACGCAACTAGCAATGGAACCCTCGTTTCATCAAAGCCCCTCCTGAGATAGGATTCAACTAAACTTTTGACATAGTCAACAAGTTCGGCAATGGCTTCCGAAGTTAATTCCTCAGTCGGTTTGATAGTATAAGGTGTTCCGAGTATAACGAATCGAATTGGCTTATTAAGATCGTGTTCTTGCTGTTCCATATTTTTAAGTTTCCTTGCGGTTAAGTGACGTGGTTTGGACTTTGAGAGTTTTTCTCTTTAGAGTCGCCTTCCATTTCATTACAGGCTTACGTTTTTGATTATTTTACCATATTTTTAAGTTTCCTTGCGGTGAGTTGACAAGGAGAGTGCTTCGCGCATTGTCTCCGTACACGGTGCGATCCCTGTCCATTTTTCAAAAGCGATGGCCCCTTGATGCACCAACATACCGATGCCACCGAGGGTTTCACAACCACGCGCAGCGGCGGCGCGCATCAGCGGTGTCACCGGAGGCGTGTATACAATATCGTAAACAATAGTATTCGGTTGAAGCCAATCGGCAGAAATCAACAGTGGATGTGTTGCATCCATGCTCACCGTCGCAGTGTTGATGAGAAGCATGCTCTCACGAACGGCAACAGGTAATTGAGCATCCGCAAGCCCTAACCCTTGCATGGATATACCCGTTTTTTGCCTCATCTCTTCAGCTAAGGCAACAGCTCTTTCGACAGTGCGGTTAGCGATCGTCATCGAAGCTACACCCGCGAGTGCCAACGCAACGACCACAGCCCTCGCAGCACCGCCTGCCCCTAAGACAACAACATTTTCACCGACCGGCACGGACATGTTTTCGTTTTCCGCTAAGGCTCTCAAAACACCCGGCGCGTCCGTATTATCGCCATGTATCCCTTCATCGGTAAAGGTGAGTGTGTTCACTGCCCCAATGAGCTCTGCTTCCCGCGAGATTGATGTAAGATGTGAAATGACTGCCTGTTTATGCGGAAGCGTCACGTTAATACCGACGACATTGATCGCTTTAAACCCGGCGATTGCGGCCGCCAAATCGTTCGGCCGGACGTGAAAAGGGACGTATACATAATCAAGCCCCGCCTTGGCAAAGGCAGCATTGTGCATCTGAGGTGACCGACTGTGTTCAACGGGGTCGCCGATAACACCCACAATACGGGTATGTCCTGTCAGTAAGTGTTGCATGTGCATTGTTTAATGGCTTTTGACGTAATGGGCGTCTGCAATCAGTCAGAGACTCTTGTATGAAGGTATGCGCGCCTTGCGTGCCACATACTGACAGCCGATAGCCGATAACTGACGGCTAACTCCCAAGTAGTTCTTCAACTCTCTGTTTCGCCACTTCCATTTTAGGATAGCGAATCTCTCGATAGCCACGGACCTCTTCTACACATTCTAACGCGCGGAGATGTCTTTCGTATGCCTCGGCATCGATTGGAGCGAAGGTATTGATCACACGGGTAATATACCACTCACGGAATTCCTTTTCCCTCGCGTGCCACTTGGAGAGCCACCGTCTGAGAAACTTCATCCGCTTCATCAGGTTTAATTGCCAGTTACGTGTGTCAATATCCGCTTCAAGGTCAAGTCCCATAACTGTGAAATGGGGACGATTGAGATGGACATATTTAATCCTATCCCCGTTTTTCGTATCAACCTTATATAATTCCTTGTCACGCGCCAATTTCTCTTCACTCGTCAGTAAGTGTGCAACGTAGACTTCGTCCTTAATCAGCATCACTTTATGAAGATATTTGATAGCGGCTTTTGTGGCACGATAATCGTGCGATTCTGAATCGTGAGCGTGAACCTGCTTTACCTTTTCGACATAACCGCGTGCGTAGTTAAGATTCTCAAACTGGACGAGGTCGTAGACATAGAGTGCCAGGAGACGATGCATGTTGTCCGAGCCGATGTTTAACGTCTCCACGGCACTTTCGACGAGTGTCGTGTATTCTTGTGCCAGACGCTTTCCGCCACGTTTTCTCTCCAGAATTTCTCGTTTTGCTGAAAGCATTTCGGCATAACTCGACTGGCGCGGTACCGCATCCTCGAAGTGTTGGGAATCAAGCGCGAGCCGCCGTCCGACATTGAATGCTTTCATATTGGTTTCCAAATCGGCATGCGGCACCATTTGCTTGAGTGCTAATTGAAGCGGTTCCAGTTCAAGCGGTATCAATCGGCGTTGGAAAGCAGTCCCCAGGAGCATCATGTTTGCATACAACTTATTGCCGAACAACTGCTCAGAAACGGTGAACAGATCAATGCCGAAATACGCCTCGGGTTTGGTATGTGTCTGAAGTGTCTCTTCAAGCGTGTCTGGATCAAAATCGTCTTTGCCAATGAGCGTCGTTATTGTCTCAGTTTTTGCGGTATTGACCACAGCAGCGGTGCGCGCCGGTGATGCGACACGGAAAAGTGACCGCGGTGTGATGCCGCGAACCGCCTCTAAAATGTCGAGTCCTAACAGAAGATCCGCCTTGCCATACGGGATCATCGGGGATGTATGAACACCGGGTTGCATATATGCGATGTGTGTATAAACCCCACCGTTGCGAATTGCCAGCCCTTTTCTATCACAGAACGTCACATCGTAGCCTTGGAGATATCCCGCAACGACAAGTACCTTGGAAATAGTCCCAATACCCATGCCACCGACCCCTGCAGCGTATGTATTCCAACTCCGCTCAAATGTTAGAGGGGGTGGCGGTGGTAAAGGGACATCACTCAAAAGGTCCTTGTAAACGGAAGCGACTGTTTGCTCTTGTGGTGGACGTTTCCGTGTGACGATCACCTCTTCAAATGCTGGACACGCGTATTTAATACGCGCACATGCCCCATCAGAGACGCAATTCGACTGGTCGATAGCAACCTTTTCGCCATAATCGGTCTCAACGATTTTTAAACCCGGACACCCGGTAGCCGTGGTGCATTCCCGACAAAATTCGCAGACTTCAGGTGTAATGTTAATATGCTTTTCATGTTTCAGGAAACCATCTGTGGCTATAGTTTGGCGTTGTTCACGCCGCAGGCGGCGCTGATAAGTAATCGCGCACTCTTTATCAGCAATGACAATTTTAACCCCCGGTTTAAGAATGGTTTTCTCAAGATATTTTTTATAGTTTACCCGATCTTCCGGATTCGTACGCACGATGTCTATTTCAGAGCTGCCGGCGAGCCCTTCGGCAACCGACTCAATATCCTGGGCAAACGTCGGATTACCGAGAATGTCGAGCTCACCCGCCGGAGTCGGTTGATGCCCTGTCATGGCTGTTGTTTGGTTATCTAAAATGATGTAGGCGATGTCTTGGTTGTTTTTGATTGAATCTGAAATCGCTGCCATCCCGCCATGAAAAAAAGTCGAATCGCCCATGAAGACGATCTGTTTGTTTTCGATAAACGGGTCAATGCCAGCACCTGAGCCGCCCCCTAATGCCATTGCGGAGAGGTTGTGCATCAAACGCGGAAACGGCTCATATTTGAGCATTGAGTAGCAACCGATATCACCGTGAAAGACGAGATCTACCGGGCCTGAATCGTGATGCTTCTTCATATAGTCCACATCCATAAACTGTCTTGTGATTTCAAGAAAGACACTCGAAGAATCGCGGTGTGGGCAGCCCGGACAGAAGGTAGGTGTCCGTTGTGGGATATCAATCTGTTGTTCGGCGACCGCCTTTTGAAGGGTCTCTTCGCGGGAAAAGTGTCTCAAATCAACGAGGGTGTCGGTCTCTTCCGAGCCACCCGTGCGGGATTCTGTCGCGAGGCGGTGTTTGAGAAGTGGGATGAGTTTCTGGATGAGGATAGACGCATCTAATCCTGAGGCTGCGGGAATGCCTGCTAAACCGTCGGGGAATTGTTTGCCCCAGACGTTTACATACCGTTTAATGCCACCGTCTTGGTACATTTGGGTAAGAAGTGCCTTAATTTCATTTTCTAACAGTGGGCGTTTCTCTTCAACGACGTAGATTTCGTCAACTTGTTCAACAAATTCTTGGATGATATCCGCGTCAATCGGATGGGTCATACCGAGTTTGAGAACCGGGATGTCGCCGTATAGATTCAATTCCCCGAGGGCATGGAGGAGGCAGCTATGCGCTAAACCCGCACTGACAAACCCGAGAGGAAACCGCTTTTTACCGGAGGTATCCCCCACAAACTGAATTTTATTGAGTTCGAGATGCCTTGCCGTTTCAAGAGCAGTAGGCAGCCGTTCCTGCAACGTTTCTGTCTCAATCTGGGCGGTATGCGGAGGTAAAACAACCCGTTTATCAGCATCAATGAGTTGGGTATCAAGATTCACGCGTTTCAGACCAGTAATGTCAGGATAAATGTTAGGCTGAAGTTCAACATTCCCGCCGCCACTCGCCTGATTTTCAGTCGTTAAATAACAAACATAGAGGTCAGCTGCAGCCGAAATCTGAAACGCACAGTTAACCCAATCTTTGAGTTCCTGAAATGTGCTCGGTTCAATAAGTGGTGTATAGACATGTCGCGCCAAGAATCGTGAATCAGCCGGCACCTGCGTGCTGTGCGACCAAGTGTCATCACCAACGACAACGACAGCCCCCTCAGTCGTTCCCGCAAGGTTGCTAATCGCCAGCGCATCGGAGGCGACATGCAAGCCGACGCTTTTCATGAACGCTATTGCGCGGACATCCGCCATCTGCGAGCCATTCAGACGCGCGATACTTAACGCTTCATTGTTGGCTATCTGCGCGACAATGCCGTTGTTTTTCAACAATTCTGCGTTACGTTGGATGACATCAAATACTTCGGCAAGTGGGGAGCCAGGATACCCTGTGAGAAGGCTGACACCACTCTCTAAGGCACCTTTGACCAATAACTCGCACCCTGTATAGACATGCGTTCCGCTGGTTTGTGTAAACCTGTCGTCCATATTTTTAATTTTCCTTGCGGTTCGGTCAAGCGGGTTTGTTGTTTCAATCGCCTTTTCGTAAGCCGTCCTCCATTTCATTACGGACTACCGTTTTTCGGTTTTTATCAGAAACTCGATTTGGACAGGGGTCCCCACCCGTTACTGGGAAGGGGGGACAAATCGGATCAGAATTTTTAATTTTCCTTGCGGTTCGGTCAAGCGGGTTTGTTGTTTCAATCGCCTTTTCGTAAGCCGTCCTCCATTTCATTACGGACTA
>VYCT01000312.1:31501-35582 GCA_009843785.1 Candidatus Poribacteria bacterium
GGTTTGTTGTTTCAATCGCCTTTTCGTAAGCCGTCCTCCATTTCATTACGGACTATCGTTTTTCGGTTTTTTTATCAAATAATAATTCTCGTGCATGTGCAAGCCCTATTTCTGTTTCTTCGCCACCGTGCATTCGGGTGATTTCGTTAACCTGTTCTTCCACCGTTAACGGTTTCGCTGTAATCAGTGTCCGTTCATCAACAACCTTTTTTTCCACTCGAAAATGCTTGTCAGCAAAACGGGCAATCTGTGGAAGATGCGTAATACAAATCACCTGTGAGAACGCCGAGAGTTCCTTCAATTTTTTGCCAACAACATCTGCGACCTTGCCACCAATACCGCTATCAATCTCATCGAAGAGCAGTGTCGGAATCTCATCAACTTGGACCAACACCGTCTTTAAAGCGAGCATGATCCGGGAGATCTCACCACCTGACGCGATTTTCACAATCGGTCGCGCTTCGGAGCCGACGTTCGGGGCAATCAAGAATTCCACATCGTCCATCCCGTCGGAACGAAATGCATAACGTTCGCCATCTACTTGAAACGGACCGCGTTCGTCTGGAATGTGTTGGACAGATGCCTGAAACGCTGCTTTGTCCATGCCGAGTGTGCGGAGTTCCTTTTCAATCCGTTCTGAAAGATGTTTCGCGACGTGTAGCCGTTTCGTTGAGAGTGCTGTACACAGATGCTGTGCTTCTTGGATTGTTTCCTGAATCTCCGCTTGGAGCGACGCTTGTTTCTCTGAACCGAGTTGTAAGGTCTCCAATTTTTGTTCCGCTTCAGCATGGTATGCGAGTATCTCAGAAATGGTGTTGCCATAACGCCGCTTCAGTTTTGCGATCAGCGCGAGGCGGTCGGCGATCGCGTCCAGTCGCCCTTGATTGAATTCTACCGTGTCTGCATACTGACGGATCTGTAAGGCGATATCTTCCAATTCGTAGAGCGATGATTCCAAACGCTCCCGCAATTCCGAGAGGCTGCCATCCATATCTGATAAGTCGATGAGCGCGTTCGCAACATCTTTCAGACGGTCAAGCGTAGACAAATCCGTTCCCATAGCCCCGCCCCCAAAACTCCCAGCTCGGTTGCTGCCATCCAGCTGTTCCCATACATAGTTTGCAGACTGAGATAATTTCTCCGCATTTTTAAGAATGCGGGCTTCATCTGCCAACTTTTCGTCTTCACCTTCCTCCAGATTCGCCGTAGTCAGTTCTTTAATTTCAAACTCAAGGAGCTCTTTTTCGCGTTCTGATGCAGCCAAAGTGTCCGCGAGGGATGCCGCCTCTTGTTGCAAAGCGCGGAGTTGCGTGTATAACTTGCCAACTTGTTGCCTCGCCTCGCTACTTCCACCGAAATCGTCCAAAAGTTTGAGATGTGTTTCGGTCCGAAATAGCGACTGATGTTCGTGTTGTCCGTGGATATCAACGAGCAAAGTGCCGAGTGCCTGCAATTGTTTCAAATTCACCAAACGCCCGTTGATATGGCAGCGGCTCCTACCATTCGCACTAATTTGCCTCGAAAGAATCACCACATCGGATGGGTCCAACACATCGGTAAATGCAAAATCGGTGTGCCACATCGGATGCGTATCATCAGGTGCCACACTCGCTTCTACCTTTGCAAAATCGGCACCTTCGCGGACAATATCGGCGGAGGCTCTCTCACCTAATACCAATCCAATTGACTTGAGGATAACCGATTTACCAGCACCCGTCTCACCTGTAAAGATATTCAATCCGGGTGCCAGTTCCAAGTCAAGTTCATCTATGAGGGCAATATTGCGGATAGAGAGTGTTTCTATCATTAGAGTTGTCGGTTTTCGGTTATTAGTTATCAATGGTTATCGGTTTTGAGTTAAATAAAGAGGTCTGCTGTGGTATTGCGTCAACCTATAGATTTTACCAGAAACCTTGACACCCCAAGCCCGTCTTAACTGACATCTGATAACTCTTAACTGACACCTATTCCCAACATTAGTTTTTCACGCAAAGCTCTATAGTAACTATGATGTTGCGAACGGATCAGTTGAATTGTCCGTTTTGCTCGCTCCACTTTTATGACTGCGCCTGCAGTGAGGCTGTGCGTCTCGCGCTGCCCATCGACAAAAACATCGACGCTCTGATACGCAGCACGCATCTTGACAGTTATCTCAGCATTACCATCGGCGATAAAGGGGCGCACGGTCAAACTATGCGGTGCAATAGGTGTTAGAAGGATCGCCTCTAACTGCGGTGCAACGATAGTACCCGCACAAGAGAGCGAATATCCAGTCGAACCACTCGGCGTTGCGATTATCAATCCATCAGCATTATACGGTATAAAGAATTCGTCGTCAATATACGCGTCTAATTCAATGAGGTGCGTATAGTGACGAATAACGACATCGTTGAGCGCGAAAGCCCGGAACGGTTGTGTACCTTGTTCTACTTGCGGCTGCTTGTCCACAACAACTTCTAACATCATACGATGTTCTACCCGATAGTCCCCTGCTAAGGTCGCCTTCAAAGTCGGATAAAGTTGCTCCAACGATGCATCCGTCAAAAACCCAAGCGTCCCAATATTAATCGCCAAGATAGGTACATTCTCAATCTGTGGTGTATGTGCTGCGCTCAGGAGTGTCCCATCTCCACCCAGAACGAGAAGCATATCTGCTTGGTCAACGACCTCCGTTTTCGAGATACCGGTTGGCGGATACCCTAATTCGATGGCTTGTTCCTCTGGGAGCAGCGGGATAATACCGCGTTCTTTAAGCCACGTAGATACAGCTTTGACGATCCCTGACGCGTTCGCTTTGGTAGTATTGACAAAAAAACCGACTTTTTTTATTTCTTTCATCTATACAGGCTACCAGTAAACGGATCGTCCTTAATTCTCCAAGCGTGTAAATAAAACAATAACGCCACCACCGACGAGAAAAACTCCGACAGTGATGAGCAGGTTCATATCGAGCTGCGGTAATATGTGAGCGGTATCTACGCGTTCCCCATCAACCATTGCAAACTCACGAAAGGGCCATAATCCGTAAAGCGAACCGACCATCAATCCGATAAGAAAGGCAACTGTGAGGTTGCGATACCGTTCCAACAAATAATTAAGCAACCGTGTAAATGCCAGAAGTCCGAACAGACATCCAAGCGTAGCGAAAGCGAGTATCAGAACACTTCCTAACATCGCCTCGGTTAAAGTCCCGTTGATCAACCCTGGAACACCCTCTATCAGGGTATTTATCGCCGTTAGGAGCGGAAAATAGACCCCGAGCGCAAGCATCAGAAAAGAACCGCTGATACCGGGCAGGATCATCGCTGAAATTGCGAGGACCCCGCTTCCAAAAAAGAGTCCAAGTTCCCAATACGTTGGAAACCCAGCCGTGTGTCCTGTATTGTCATCTATTACTGCCTCGTTCCCGGTTTTATAGGCAACCCGTTCTAACTGCTTTTCGCCCGTACCGATAGAGAGGCTTAATATCAGGGCAACGGCGATCAATAGGACCAGCAGCTCCTTCCAGCCGAACGCTTTTAGCATTCGCAACGGTACGAGGATAGATGTTAAGATCAATCCGCTAAAGAAACCGTAAGTCGCGTCGTGGTAATTATTTAGCAGATAGACGATCAGTTTCGACGTAAGCAATAGGGCAGCGATCGCGCCGATGCCTAACAGTGCCAGAAAACCGAAGTCAATACGGCGAAGTTCGGTTCCTGCTGCCGTGAAGGCAGATTTTTTGAAGCTTAGGACCCGAATCAATTTTTTTACCGTTGAAAACCCGATGCACCGTAACGCGCTGATGAGCCGCTCATAGATTCCCAAAACGAGGGCAAGGGTACCACCACTCATACCGGGGATAATATTGGCAATGCCTATCAGAAATCCGTTAACAAGAAGGCGGAGTGAATTCATATTTTAATTGTCAGTTACCCCATCTGACGGTATACGCGTTGACCCTTGAGTCCGCTATCCGCGTGATACGCATGTCAAGCTACCATTTATGATAAATAACCGTTTTAGAACTTTACACGACAGGAACGCTACCACGAGCTTAGCAACCAAAGCCTCTGTAGCAACCTTACACTCTGGTATTTAA
>VYCT01000031.1 GCA_009843785.1 Candidatus Poribacteria bacterium
GTATTATAACGGCTAAAACAAATATTTGTCTCAGAGTTCTGTTAATCATTTGGTCCCCTATTTCGGAATATTGGGTGCCTTTTGGCACAGTTAAGTTTCCTAATTTACTTAAGTCGCTACTTATTCCAGAGAAACTAAGTTTCCAGTCTCCGATTCACAGATATAGAACAAATTGGTCGCGTTTTCGCCCAATTTGTGTTAATTCATCATAAAAAACTCGGTTTTTTCTCCTTCAATTTAGCCATTGTATTCGACGACAACATCATCACCATCAACTCTGACAGGATAAGTCGCTACGCGCAATGTCTCATCGACGAGACACTGTCCGGTGGCAATGTCAAATGTCCACTGATGCCATGGACAGCGTAGCACTTCACCTAAACCGTCAACAGAGGGCATCGCGCCTTGAATTGAAGGCGGCGCATTGGCTGCGAACCTACCTGTCAGTTACCTGTACATAGAGGGCCTCGCTTATGCGGACAGATGTTGCGTACAGCGTAAAAGGTGCCATCAACATTAAAGACACCAATACCTGCCTTCCCACGGAACGGCACGACGATTTTGCGTTCTCCCGGTGGAATTTCTGATACTTTTCCCACAACAACACGTGCCATATTTTTAGCTTACCTTGCGGAGAAAGGACAGAAGTTTGAAACTTCAACTGCTTTTCTCATGAGTCGCCTGCGCCGTTGTTGCAGGCTACGGCTTTGTGTTTCGATTAATTTGCCACTGGTTTCGGGGAGCCGTTGGCTTCCTCTAAATCCAATCGAAGGATGTCCAGAGCGTTTTGGGCAAAGATGCGATGGTGTAAATCCTCTGGAAGCTTCGGGAAAACCGTTACGGGGTCGTTCCAGTCAAAATGTGGAAAGTCTGAGCAAAATATAAGGGTCTCATCCGCATGGAGCATCTCTAACATCTGGTACATCTGTTCCGGTTTCTCAGGTTCATGCATCGGCTGCGAACCGATTCGGATGTGTTCACGGAAATACTCGCTCGGCAGGCGTTTGAGCCAAGGTGTCTGGTCCCGGAGTGCTTTCCAATCGGTATCAAGATGCCACATCACCGGTACTGCCCACATCTGTTGTGCTTCAATTAGTGCGAACTTGAGGTTGGGAAATTTTTCAAAGACCCCTTCGCAGATAAGGGATGTTGCATGCGAACTGGCGACATAAGGCCGGCTCATCCGAGATTCCATATAGTAGGTGGGATGTCCGACCGGGGTCGGTGTGTTCCGCGTTGCGCCGCCGCCACCCCCGATATGGGAGACGATAGGCAACCCATGTGCTTCACACGTCTCCCAAATCGGATGGTAAAAACGGTTGCCGAAGGGACGACTTGTGCCCATTGGCACCATAACAGCAACGGTATCCTTTCGGTCTGCGAGTCGGTTAATCTCTGCTACCGCTTGCGGTGGATCGGATGGCGAAACGAGGATGGCGTTAACGACGCGTTCATCGCGTTCCAGCCAATGTTCGATTGTCCAATCGTTAAAAGCACGGCAGAGCGCGGCCGCCCAATCAGGATCTGGTAACCCAGAATATCCATAGAATGGCGGTGGTCCCGTAAGCAAAGCGACATCTATATTCCAGACATCAAGGTGTTCTTCTTGGAGGAACTCTAATGTGAAATTGAAATCTCTTGGATCACCGCCGGAGTTCTTGGGTGCCGATTCAACGGCATCTTTGACCCTCCCTTTGAGATCGACGCGGTTACTCCGAATCGGGATGTTGGGATACCCACCGAGATGTAGCCCTTGATCGAGGAGATGTTCCTGATAGAATTTTGACAAGTAAGGTAAGAGCTGCGTCGGGTGACGAAAATTGTGGTGAACATCACAATCGACGATAGCGATCCCTTCCTTCGGTTTCGCAGTCCAACCCGGTGCGGTAACGGGGGTTGATCCAATTTGACGCATGCGAACGCCTCCTTTTTTAATGGCTTTCAGGTTTCAGTTCGGTTTTTCTGCGAAAAACCTTTCAGTACTCGGTTAAAGAGAGATTTGATGAATCAGAGTCCTCTTTAACCGATAACCGAAAGCGAAGCGTACCGAGAACCGATAATCATCTTTACGATAACTCTCACTGCGAGGCAAACCGAAAACTATTAACTAATGCCGATACGCCTCGCCGATCAAATTATTGGCGGCGCGGACGGGTCGGAAAAGCGTCTGCCGTTTGGGTGGCATTTCTTCAAGCAGCTTTGGATGCGGATCCCAGTCGTGCCATTTGCTATTGACGGTGTTGTAACAGCTGAAAATTGCGAGACGGTCGTTCTCTTCGTTCGTCCAAGTGTGGGTGCTATGTGTCAACGCCTCCGTGAAAAAGAGGAGTGACCCAGCGGGACACTCGTATGTATCCCAGATAAGCGAATCCTGGCTTCGGATTGTTTCGGGGGCAGTGTAGACGGCTTTATGGCTTGCCGTAATAAATAGCGTGCCCCCCTGCCGATATTTGACAGGATTCAGTTCCCAAACGATGCGGGTTAGCCCGCTATAGCCTCTGCCCGGGATGCAGCGATAGAGGTGCGAATCACCGGGAAAACGGAGCATCCCGTTTCCGTTGTGGGGTCCAAAGTTCCCGTCGCCGACAGTGCGGTAGAATAGGCTGCACGATTCCATCCGGAAGCCGTAGCACTCTTGGCTTGATAATGCCGGATGTGCGAGGAATTCGTTGAGAAAGCCGATGACATTCGGATGATCAGCAAGGCGTTGCATGGGCCCCCCGAGCGGCGAACGTTCATGCTCTGGAATTGAATCCGGTTCGTGGCGGAGTTTATAGCCGAATTCCTGCATCTCAGCGAGTTCATCACCTGATAGTACACCGGGGACTAAGAGCCAACCGCGCATGTCAAAGAGGTACTTTTGTTCTTGGGTCGGTGGAACGACGGGCGTACCCTCAGAAGTTGTCCCCGTGAGTTGCGCGTTATCGATGTCGAGTGCTGCGCCGAGGTTTTTATCAACGATAAACGGTTTTGTATGGTTCGTAGTTTCTGCCATGAGAGAATCCTCTTGGTTGTAGAAAAATTAGGACTTACGCGAGATTCCTTCGTTTGCTTGCCAGATTGGAAAAGTGGAAGATCTGTTTTGTGCCTAAACCTGAAAACATTATACCATATCTGAAATTATATTCAGCATTTTGCGGTATGAAGCCTACCTTCGTTAATTTAATGGCGATAATTATCGCCGATCAAATTATTAGCAGCGCGGACGGGACGGAAAAGGGTCTGCCGTTTGGCAGGCATCTCCTCAAGCAGTTTCGGATGCGGTTCCCAAGCACTCCACTTGCTATTGACGGTGTTGTAGCAACTGAAAGTAGCGAGGCGATAGTTCTCCTCGTTCGTCCACGTGTGCGCGCTATGTGTCAAGGCTTCGGTGAAAAAGAGAAGCGAACCGGCCGGACATTCATAAGTGTCCCAAATCGGTGAATCTTGGCTCCGGATTGTATCGGGTGCTGTGTAAACGGCTTTGTGGCTTGCTGTAATAAAGAGCGTTCCGCCTTGCCGATATTTGACAGGGTTCAGTTCCCAGACGACGCGAGTTAAGCCACTATGTCCTTTTCCGGGAATACACCGATAGAGGTGTGAATCGCCCGGAAAACGGAGCATGCCGTTTCCGTTGTGGGGATTGAACTTCGCATCGCCGACAGTGCGATAGAACAGATGGCACGATTCCATCCGGAAGCCATAGCAGTCTTGGCTTGATAACGCTGGATGTGCGAGAAACTCGTTAAGGAAACCGACGACGTTCGGATGGTCAGAGAGGCGTTGCAAGGGGCCCCCGAGCGGAGAACGTTCGTGCTTCGGAATCGACTCCGGTTCGTGGTGGAGTTTATAGGCAAATTCTTGCATCTCCGCGAGTTCATCACCAGACAGGACACCCGGAACTAAGAGCCAACCGCGCATGTCAAAGAGGTACTTCTGTTCCTGCGTCGGTGGGACAACAGGTGTCCCATCGGAGGTGGTTTCTGTGAGTTGTGCATTCTCAATGTCGAGTGCTGCGCCGAGATTTTTATCAACGATAAACGGTTTTGTGTGGTTCGTAACTTCTGCCATAATAGATTTCCTTTGTATTGGCTATCAGCGGTCAGAGGAATGGCTATGCAGCTTTGGCGCGTTTGAGTGCGTCCTCAGAAACGCTGAGTGTCTTCGCAACATCTTCATCGGTATGGGACATGGACATGAACCAAATATGTCCTTCTGGTAGATATAAGCCGCCATCTAAAGTTGCTTCATAGAAGGTTTTGTGGAATCGCTGCTGTTTTTCGTTATCGCTATCGGTACTTAAACCGAAGTAGGGCATGGGTCCGATCCCACCGATGCGGGCATTGTCGATACCGAGACGTGCTGTCATCTCTCTGTAGCCATCTAATAATTTCTGTCCCTGTTTCCACATAAAGGCGACACCGTCCTCCGCCTCGAGTGCTTCAATTGTGGCGATCGCAGCGGCAACGAGCGATACCTCTCCGTGGAAGGTCGCGGCGACCCAGACATCGCTCACTTGATCCATGATTTCCTCTTTTCCTACGACGACAGCCGTTGCAAATCCGTTTGCGAGTGCTTTACCGAAGACAGACATATCGGGTGTGACCCCGAAATATTCTTGTGCACCGCCCAAAGCATAACGAAACCCGGTTTTGACCTCATCGAAAATCATCAATGCCCCGTTGGCATTGACAAGTTTCTTTGCTTCTTCAAGGTAACCGTCTTTCGGGAGATCGTGTCCGGAGGGTTCCATAATCAAACACGCAATCTCATCAGGGTGCGCTTTAAAGAGGTCGGCGAGTCCATCAAGATCGTTGAAATCGACACTGAGTGTTGCAGCAGCGGCACCTGACAAGTGCCCGCGTGCGTGGCTACACCAATCGTGCCATCCGTGATAACCGGACCGAATGACTTTTTCTCTCTCGGTATATGCGCGAGCGAACTTAATCGCGCCGGTTGTTGCATCCGACCCGCCCACAAAATAAGCGACTCTGTCCGCCGATGGGATAATCTGAACGAGTTTTTCGGCGAGTTCTACTTCAAGGGTATGCCCGAAATTATAGACATTGCCACGTTCAACGAGATATTTTGTAACCGTGTCAATCACAGTGGGATAGGCGTGCCCAAGTATCATAGGCCCGTATCCCATGAGATAGTCGATATAGTCGTTTCCATCGGCATCCCAAAAATGCGCGCCTTTCGCGCCTGCGACCATCACAGGTCTCGGGGGTTGGCTCTGTTTGTGGGGTTGCCCTCCACCGACTAATGCTGCTTTCGCGCGTTCTTTCCACGCGAGTGATTTTTCAAAACTCCGTCCCATCCAGTAACCTCCAATTTCGGTATGCTATGCGTTAGGATCTGCTTTGATTTTAATTATTTTAACATAATTCTGGATTTGACGGGATAATTTTTTCAGAGACATTTGGTTTGTAAATTAGGCAGTGTTTGCTGGAACATGCTCTTGAATAAGACTTATAGAGCAATAG
>VYCT01000326.1:0-378 GCA_009843785.1 Candidatus Poribacteria bacterium
CATGTCTATAGATAGGCTGATTCTTTCGGGATGAAATCAATTCCACTAAGCATGAGTACGCCTCATTACTTATTTTCGCAGAAAAATTCTCAAAATTTGGAAAATGATTGAACAGGGCTTCTCTGAAAAGTTCTCGAGGAAAATCTTCGGCATCGGTCAAATCAATTTTAAAGCAGACTTTTGAAAACAGAAAGTCAGCCAAGTCTTTTGATTTACCATGTTTTCTTACTTTGTTGACAAAATCATTATATGACGTGTCTTGTATCTGTTTTGATCCATGATAAAAAGGAAAGGCATCTCGAATTCGGCGCAAAGCGTTTATAATCGGTCTTAACCCGCCGGAAATTGATGTACAAGCCAACACGAACCGTTGATAGG
>VYCT01000326.1:388-5427 GCA_009843785.1 Candidatus Poribacteria bacterium
GTTGATAGGAATCTGGAGCGTGTTTGTCCTTTTCCCAAAAATTTTCTACTTCTTCCCAAAATTCTGTGGGCTGTAGAAGATGGTTTTTATACTCAATGAACTCGCGAGTCAAACCGATATTAGGAATGAAAAACTTTGCTTCAACATCACCGAGAGATTCACGAATCATCTTAGTAAATCCATCTTCAGCCAGCCAAATTGGTATTTGAGCGGTAATTAAGTTGGCTTGGTATCTGAAACCACCTTCTGCGATATCACCTCCAGTGGCTTGAGGTGCTAGCAAAGACACGGTGCTGTGTTTCTGGCTCAAATCATTTTCTCCGTTATTAGTTGACATTTGAAAAATTTACCATCTTTGAGAAAAGTTGTTACTGTTCCTTCAATTTTCTCTTCACCTTTAAGTTGCACAATAAGCAAGATAACAAAATTTGCACCGGTATCAGAGTCAGTTACAATTTCCTGCATTGACTGAAGGTCTTTCTGACTCGGCACCGGTGGAAATGATGGATGTGAATGCCATTCTCCAAGATAGTTAAATTTTCTATAGTTATATCCTGTCCGTTTAAAGAACCTTTTCAATGGTTTAGCAATATCTGCCACGAAACGGACGAAAAATGCGATGCTTCCAAGTTGTTTCTGAATAGTCAAATCAACAATACGAAACTCAGCTTCGTTGATGTGTTCTCCCATAAGCACGCCACCGATTTCTTGATTACCGGCTTTTTCAAGAGCAGGAATAAGTTTCTTTTGGATGTCAGCCGGTAGATGGATCTTCATTCTTCTGTTTTGAAATCAATTGTTCTATAAAGTCAAGTGCTTCACTGACTTGGTTTTCTGAAAGTTCCGATTCGGTAATATGTGGTTGGACTTCTGAAAGGTCTATGGGAATGGTATCAAATGGTTGATCAAAAATCCAGCCCTGACTGAGTCCAATCAAATACAGAGAACAAGGAAAATCTGATGGCTCGCGTTTAACTAAGATATCCAGTGCCATTCGAGTGGCATTTGCCGCGATGAGAGTAACATCTGCATCGCTCGCTGCAATAATTTCTCCTCCACCGTTAATTGTCGTATAATTGGCGGCTTCTTGTATTTCTGGTAGTTTTAGTTTTTCAAGATATTCGCGAAGGGCAACACAAGTTGTTTTCGGATCCGGATCCTCGTTAGGACGGAAACGGGCTATCATTCCGCCAATTCCACTAGGATAGATTTTAAGCCAGACCATAGGTTTCAACTGCTGGCTTGCTACAGTTGACAATTGATTAAGAGTACAGGGATCAGCTGTCGCATCAATGATGATGTCGCATGATCCAAGTTGAGAGAGTACACCATCAACAATCAAAGTGGCTTCCTGACCTGACAATTTGACGTGGTAACATTTCACGTTGACACTTTGGGCGATAAGTTTTAATTGATGTTCAATCCCATCGATTTTGTGTTGTCCCACATCTTCCCAATTGAGTTCGTGACGACAGATATTTTCTGGCAAAAACACATCATGGTCAACAAGCAAAAAATTGCGGATTCCAGTTCGTGCCAGAGAAATAGCAACTTTGCTGCCCGCCGAGCCAAGGCCAACGATTCCAACCGTTTTTGTGCTGAGGTCAGTAAAGTGTGGTAGAAGACGAGAATTTTCTTTCTCCTGATTGATATCCACCTGAGCAAATCGATTCCATTCTTTTTTATTTGAGGTCAAAAACAAGTTAAGACCTCCACTAGCGTCAATGAGTAGGGCAAAACTGGTTGGCAAAGATCTGAGTTGAGAAACATCATAATTTTCTGCTTCAAGAACATCAAGAGGCGAATCAAGTTGTTGGTACTTTAAAGCATCGGATGTCAAATTTGTTTTGAAAAAGTAGCCTTCTATCTGGTGAGTAGTCTTTTCTAATTCTGGTGGTAGTGTGGGATAGTACCATTTTTCGCAATTGAGAGGAGAAAAACTCTCTATAAAAGCGGTTACATTTTTTCGGGAGAACACCACGCGAAATTGGATAGTTCCAGAGGCTTTTTCTGGAAGCGATTCGGTATAAGAAATCAGTGGGTTATCAGCGATAAATCGCCAATGGTTGAATCTCAATTCCTGACCGAGTGTCAGTGAATGTCTGGAAGGTGCTAGTATTTGTGATGGATCATCTTCCCTGGGATTCTCAAGTTCTAAAAGTTTATGGGCACTGATAAGCACGTCGGCACCAGTGATTTTCTCGTGCCAAGTGTCGGGTCCCCACTCAAGACAAAGTTCTCCAGAACGGTACTGGTGTGTTGACAAGTGCTGATTTGCTTGGCGTGGACGCACAGTTGGTGGACTGGCGGGGTAATTAGTTGGATAGAGCATGATTAGCGGATGGCAGCATCCAGGTACCTTAATATCAGCAATAAGACATAATATTTTGCCATTATCCACTTTCCAGTCTGCTAACAACAACCAATCCATCTCAGAATTCAATGCGGCAATTACTTCTTGCTCTTTATGGAATCTTGCTAGATTTTTCAGGAACCACATCAGGCAAATCCTTTAGGCTCTTTCGGAACGATTGGTTTGTTTGGAAAAGTTGGCGATGATAGTGTTACTGTTGCGGCCAACAGACTTTCAGATTTTGTCCCTTCTGTTTTAGGAAAACGCCCACCAAAAATATCTTGCCACAGTTCTGTGGCTTTCTCTGGATCAGTTTCATTTAGAGCTTTTCGACCCAATTCAGCGTGCTCTTTTGCCTTGTTGTAGAAATCAATGAAGGCATCTGCTGTCATGCCATCAGTTACAGAGTTACTCTGGATTCCCGGGTCAGGCAGAGAAGGCACCCTTCGGAACAGTGTATACCATTCATACTTTTTGACGATTGCTTCAAGAGTCTGGACAAACAGCTCACCGTAATACGTTTCGACGTAATCCATGCAATAGGCAATGAAGCACTCTATGACGAAACCTTTCGGTTTTTTGTCAGAGGTCGGATGTTCACGCCTCCACCATTTCGTTAGTTTAACCAATGGCTTAAAGCGTTTTCCTGCCGTTTTGTTAGTCTCTGTTGTCCAAGTTGTATGCCCAGGAGGGTTTGTGGGGAGCCAGATTCCCAGTTTTCTGTCAGGGATAAAATAAATGCCATCATGTTTGATAACTGGTACAACATCCATGTCCGCTTTGTTGGTTTCTATGCCTACTGACCGGTCTTGGCGGCGAATTTCTGTATATTTTTTTGCCAATGTGTTATAGAGAAGGTCTATAACCTCTTCCGCTGCATCCTCACGAGTGTGATTTGTCTCAACAATGATATCAACATCAGGACGTTCTGTCTCGTCTTCCCTTTTTTGTGGTCGAATAGCAGTATTGCGCTTGTAAGATCCGGACAAAAAGGTGTCTTCATGGTATTCTTTGAAATCCTCTTCGTTTTTAAGAAAATCCCGTAGTGTGGTATGGGCAGAAGAGGCATCGTTTTTAGTGGTGGGGCTCGGTTCAATGTCATTCAGGAAGTCAGTGAACCGAGCTTGTGGAATTGTCAGCATGATTTCTTCTCCTTTGTCAGAAGACTTTATGGGATGGAGTATTCTCGGGGCGAGGATGTCCAAACTGAAATTTGTTTCTGGAGTTTTGTCTTACGCAAATCAATGCCCCTAAAGAGGATAAAACATTGAGATAAGGCAAGATTAAATCACTTAATTATCAATGCAAATTATACGATATTTTTTATTCTTGGTCAAGTCTTTTTACCGTGTTAATCAGAACCATTCAGTTTTCGATTATCATCAAGGAAGTCGAGATCCAGAGGACATCCGGACAGGCGTCACTGTGACGTTTGTAACGTCACAGTGACGTGCAGAATGCACGTGTGGTGTCGGAATGTGACGTAATTTCGTGTTTTTTCGGAGCGGAATTCCTTCCTATATTTGGTTGACGTAATCTATGTTAACAAATATATAATAACATTTTTTGCACAAAAAGTCAAGGTTACTTTTCGTTTCCGGACTAAGGAATGAAAACTATGGTGAAGTTTAGAATTAATTGGACACTGTGCCCCGGCAAGGTTAGGAAATCTCGCCTACTGGGGGAAGAAAATGTCTCTTTATTTTTTGTTTCACTGTAATAACGCAAACTGTCCGTTTTTATAGACATAGCACTCCGCTGGAGTGCGGGACTTGTGTATTCCATTTCTATAGACATAGCACTCCGCTGGAGTGCTGCATTTTTTCGCTGCGTTCCTTCTTTGGGAAACCAAACTCACAGAAAATAGACCTTCCGTTGAAAACTTAACATCAAACGGACAGAAACTGTCCAAACCTTAGTAATTATTGACTTTTGCCCCTTGAAGTATTTTCTGTTGAAGATTTTTGTCGTATGGCATCGCAGTTGGCTTCTTTTTCGTCTTCACGCTTCTCAGGTGGCACGTAATACGAAACAACTTTCATGCCTCTCCGTTTGCATTCCTCTTGAACCTGTCGCAAATGCGCGGAGAGTTCTTCAACGGAATTGAATTGGGCGTTGAATTCCTCTTTCATTCGGTAGCATTCTTCAAGGATGGGATCTGTGTAATTTTCAAAATCTTCTTCTTTCATCAAGTTTACCATAAATAGCCTACAGATTGCCTGTTCCACTCAACGCAATTTTGCATAACACAAATACGAAAATTTCATAGTACTATGAAAAAGTATGCAGCGTAAATTCCACCTAAATCCAGTGGTGGTGTAGATTTAGGCTGTATTTTGGAATTCACCATTTTTTGGATTTACTATGAAATTATGGCATTACAAGCCATCTCATATAGTAAAATCCACAATTATCACAATTATACGGTGCGTCCCATAAATAACCCAAGTTGCTACCTTTTTATGCACCATAGGTGTCAATTTAGCGATTTTTTCGTAGCCTCTTGTAGTAGGGCTCTACAAATGCCGCCCCTACGGGGCTTGGGTTTTTTGGCCACACGCTGCTATAGACATAACGTCCCTACGGGACTGAAGAGGTTTTTGAAGTCTTCAAGGTTTTCGCGTAGAATCCGGTTCGGTTGGGAAACCGAACCTACCGGGCCTGGAGGTCGCGACGGTTATTTTTT
>VYCT01000071.1 GCA_009843785.1 Candidatus Poribacteria bacterium
ACACTAAAAACCTTTCACCACAAACCTTCAGAAAAAAATGGGGGTAAGTGACCGTAAATGGTGAAATAGGCGGAGACAATGGAGAGAGCGGAACCGTCTTGGATTTTATCTCGCAGAAAATCGGCGACGGTATCGTACATGCTGTTATCTCGGATACGGGAGGTTTTTGACATTGTGTTCTTTTTCCGAAAAGTCCTATAAATATATTGTCATTTGAGGTCGCTCCTACAGTGATCCTTTTTATGATATCAATTCTGTTCATAATTTTCAAGCATAAAAATCCAAAATGTGCTATACTAACTACAAACTGGGATATGGAAAATAGGGGAAAAAAATGACAAAATGGATAATAGGCTTGGCAACAGTCTTCTGTTTAGGGGTTGCTGCCCACGGCGATGCAAAAGAACTTACATTAGACGATATTTTCCCAACCGACCGGGTTATAGATGTACAAATCACCGTTTCGCAACGCGATTGGGACACAATTCGGTATCAGTCACGAGATTTTGTGAGTGCACTGAACGAGAAGCGACAATTCGGTCCGCTGGATCATCCCTATACCTACGTCGAAGCGAGCGTGAGTATTGACGGCGTAGTCTTTCCGAAAGTCGGCATTCGGAAAAAAGGGTTCATCGGTTCGCAAAGTCATACCCGCCCCTCTCTGAAAATCAGGCTAAATCACATTGACAAAGAGGGTGGAATTGAAGGACTGACGAACCTGACACTTAATAACAACAAGCAAGACCTAAGCCAAGTGAGTCAATTTATGGGGTATGCGTTGTTTAACGCGATCGGCTCTCCGGCACCGCGAGGCGCGTATGCCAAGGTAACGGTGAACGGCAAAAGCTTAGGGATATATTCCCATGTGGAAACCTTTCGCAAACCACTTTTGAAACGTGCTTTCGGAAATGACGACGGCCCACTCTATGAAGGCACTGTCGTCGATTTTAACGAGGAATGGGAGAACAGTTTTGAACATAAAAGAGGCGACGATACGCTCGGCAGAGAAAAAATCATCGCGTTAATTGATGTGCTTGCGGATAACCAAGTAACCGAAGAAACTATTGGTAAACTCGTTGACTTAGAGAGTTTTTATCGGTTTTGGGCAACGGAAAGTCTACTCGGTTTCTGGGATGGCTATTCTGGAAATAATAACAATTATTTCATTTACCTTAATCCTGATACAGATAAGTTTCACTTTTTACCGTGGGGCGCGGATTCGCTGTTTACAAATTTCAAGATGGACTTCCGGAGAAATACACAAGCACCGACCTCTGTCAAGACGCAAGGGTTGATTGCCTACAGATTGTATCAACTTGAGACGGGGCGCGAGCGGTACGCAAAAACGATGATGGAACTCCTTAAAAACTACTGGAACGAAGTAGAACTGCTTGCCGAGTTGGACAGGGTCGCTGCAATGATTCAGCCTTATCTCTTACCCGAACAACGTGAATTTCAACGAGAAGAATGGGGCGGTAGAGGCGAAAAACAGACCTTTGAGAACCAACTCGCGAACGTTCGTGGTTTCATCCGGACCCGTAAAAACGACATACTGCAGGAAATTGGCGATGGGATGCCTGTCTGGCGTAGAAAACCGCGCCCCCCCATTGTTATGGGACCTGAAGGGTTTGACATGAAAAAATTCATTCAATTGCCCGAGGAAGGACTGTGGCATGCCGCGCGCACCGGAGATCTCCCAGCGATGAAACGCTACATCGCTGAAGGTGCCGATGTCAACGCACCAGACGAGAGTATGAACATATCCCCTTTGGCATGGAGTGCGTCTCACGGACAAACCGAAGCGACTCGCATCCTTATCGAAAATGGTGCTGATGTTAATATAAAAGACGATGACGGCAGCACACCCTTGCATAGTGCCGCAGTTTTCGGTAGAGCGGAGGTCGCGAAACTTCTTGTTGAGAACGGGGCAAACCCACAGGTACGCAACGGCGATGGCGCAACACCGGCGGATGCCTTGCATCTCGATTGGAGAACTACCGGCTTTATTGGCGGTATGATAGGCGTGGAGGTTGAGAGGGAAAATATCGCCATCATGCAGAGCGGTAGGAACGAAATTGCGAAACTTTTTGGAGTCAAAGAATTTGATAGCAAGGACATAGCCTCCGCCAATGATCTGCCGGGCGCAGTTTTTATCGGAGATCTCGCGGCGGTTAAACGGGCTTTAACAGATGGGGCGGATCCCAATGTGCAGGACCCGCAATCTGGAAGCACAATACTGTCCATTGCTTCACTAATGGGACACACAGAAGTTGTGGCGCTCCTCCTTGAACGCGGCGCAGATGTCAATGCGAAAAGCCGGGACGGTGGCACGGCACTGCATGCGGCAGCTTTCCTCGGACGTGCCGAGACAGTGAAACTCCTCCTTGAGAAAGGCGCAGATACGACACTCCGAAATAATATGGGTAGCATAGCCATAGATGGCGCAAAGTTAGATTGGACATTTACCAAAGGTATTGTCGCTATGCTGCAAATTGAGGTAGACGAGGCAGAAGTCAAAGCAGGCAGAGCCGAAGTTATAAAACTGCTCTCTCGCCACAGTCGGAAATAGACACGACACGGAGGTGGAACAGATGCATAATTCGCAGATGAACCCTGAGTCGATTCAAGAGGTCCCAGCACCCGTCACGATGACACTACAGGAATTTCTTGAAAACGATTTCGAGGGTTATGAATATGTAAAAGGAAAATTGGTTCCTATGGCACCTCCATCCATGGAACATGGTGAAATAAGTATCAAGGTAATTCGGTATTTGGATTTACATGTTCATACACATCAGTTGGGACATCTGTATACTGCTGAAACAACGTTTCAATTGGGGGACCGCGTCGTGAAACCGGATGTTGCGTTTGTTTTAACAGACCGGCTGCCCGAGGACAGGCGTCAGGGGTCGCCTGTACCCCCGGATCTCGCCGTAGAAATAGTCTCACCGACAGATATGCACTACGATGTCACCGAAAAGGCGTTAGCCTATCTGAAATCCGGAACACGTCTCGTCTGGGTTATCGAACCGGTTGCAAAGACAGTAATGGTCTATCGCTCTGAAACGGATTTCACGCTGCTGACTTGTGCAGACACACTGACAGGTGAGGCTGTTGTCGAAGGATTTACATGTCCAGTAGCACAGTTGTTTGAATAGGAGGAATAGTTGTCAGTCTTCAGAGGAATAGTTGTCAGTGGTCAGTTAAAGAGGTTTGCTGTGGCAGGTACAACAAAAGCAACTGCCGCAAGGTGACTCTTAACTGATAACTGATAACTGATGACCGATAACTGAAAACGAATAATGGCAAAACAGATTAACTACACTGACATCTTAGAAACCGGCGATAGCGACATCTATGATATCCAAACACATGCCGCCGGTCCCGAAGGCAGTCTGCCGCTCACAGCGGAGATGCTCCTCAATCGACCGAGTGGGGACGTATTTGGCTTGACACACAACGCCGCCATGGGCTGGGCACCGACGGAGCTGCGCCGCGAGGAATTCCTGATCCTCAGCACACAAGGCGGTATCCGCGCCCCTGATGGCAGCCCTATTGCCCTTGGGTATCACACAGGACACTGGGAGGTCGGACTTCTCATGCAGGCGGTCGCGCACGAATTGAAGAACCTCGCGGCGATCCCGTTTGCAGGCTACTGCTCCGATCCGTGTGACGGACGCACCCAAGGCACCGTCGGAATGATGGATAGTCTCGCCTATCGCAACGATGCGGCACAGATTTTCCGCCGACTCATCCGTTCCCTACCCACACGGAAAGGCGTTGTCGGTGTTGCGACCTGCGATAAAGGGTTACCCGCGATGATGATGGCACTCGCCTCAATGCGCGAGCTCCCGGCTGTACTCGTTCCGGGGGGCGTGACATTGCCACCCACGACAGGCGAAGATGCTGGGAAAATCCAGACGATCGGTGCCCGTTTCGCACACGGTGAAATTAGCCTCCAAGACGCAGCCGATATGGGATGCCGTGCCTGCGCAACGCCTGGCGGCGGCTGTCAATTCCTTGGAACTGCCGCGACTTCACAGGTCGTCGGTGAAGCGTTAGGCATGAGTCTGACGCATACGGCGTTAGCACCCTCTGGTCAGAATATCTGGTCGGATATGGGGCTCCGATCTGCACGGGCTGTCGTGAATTTAGCCGCGAAAGGGTTGACGATGAAGGACATCGTTACACCGGCAGCGATTCGGAACGCCATGGTCGTGCATGCAGCCTTTGGGGGTTCAACGAACCTCTTACTGCATATTCCCGCGATTGCACATGCCGCCGGACTCGACCGCCCGACGATAGACGACTGGACGGAAGTCAATCAGAGCGTCCCGCGTCTTGTTGATGTCCTACCCAACGGACCCGTCGGGCATCCAACAGTCCGAGTCTTCCTGGCGGGCGGTGTCCCTGAGGTCATGCTCCATCTACGTGAATTGGGATGTCTTAACGAAGACGTGTTAACAGCAACAGGTGAAACCCTCGGTAGCAACCTCGATTGGTGGGCAACCTCTGAACGCCGCGCGCGCGTCCGTCAAACACTCGAGGACAAGGATAATATTGCCCCTGACACGGTCATCCTGAATCCAGATGCCGCGAAAACAGCGGGCTTGACGAGCACTGTCACATTCCCGCGTGGTAACCTCGCACCAGAGGGATCTGTCATTAAAAGCACTGCCATTGACCCGAGCGTTGTTGACGCCGACGGTGTGTATCGAATGACGGGACCGGCACGCGTCTTTGTCCGGGAATCCGATGCAATCCAGACGCTCAAAGGTCAGGGAGAAGTTAATATCCAACCGGGAGACATTATGGTGCTGTGTTGTCGCGGTCCGCAAGGGACAGGCATGGAGGAAGTTTATCAGATAACAGCAGCATTAAAACACCTTTCATTCGGTAAAGACATCGCCTTGATTACGGATGCTCGGTTCTCTGGGGTCTCAACGGGTGCATGTATCGGACACGTCGGGCCAGAGGCACTCGCTGATGGTCCCATCGGCAAAGTACTTGATGGCGACATAGTTCAGATTCAGATTGATACTCGGCGACTGGTAGGGAGCATTGATTTGGTCGGACACGGCGATGAGCACTTCGGTGCGGCAGCGGGTGAACGCGTCTTAGCGGAACGTCAAGCACGACCCGATCTCTCGCCGGATGAGGCGTTACCAGACGACACACGACTCTGGGCAGCACTGCAATCGGTCGGGGGTGGCACGTGGGGCGGCTGTGTCTACGATGTAGACGCGATCCTCAACGCTTTGAGCAATGGTCAATAGTCATTCCTCCGATAACTGGTAACCATCAAAATTTTAGATATGATGAACATACGTCGTTACCTTCTTTAATCGACTACTGATAACTGACTACTGATAACTACTAATGAAGTATTGGGTACCGCCGCTGCTGTATATGGCACTCATTTTTGCTGTCTCGTCCCTGAAGCAACCGCCACTTCCGATGCCAAAGTTCGAGTGGTTGACAATTGATAAACTTTACCATTTTATTGAATACGCAATACTCGGTATATTACTGGCGTGGGCGTTTGTGAAAGCGAAGCCTTCGGTTGTGCCATCAAAACTGATATGGATCATCGCAGCGGTGCTCTCAATTCTCTATGGTGCAAGCGATGAGTGGCATCAGACATTCGTCCCCGGTAGGGACGCTACCTTTGCAGATTGGATCGCAGACGTGCTTGGATCCATCGCCGGAGTGCTGGCGGTCTATCTCTATTATAGGAGCCGTCAGCCGTCAGCCGTTAGCGGTCAGCAAAGAAAGAAACGTTCATGAAACGCTTGCGTCTTTGCTGATGGCTGATAGCCGACAGCCAGTAGAAAAAAGGAATTCATAATGCATCCACTTGTTAAATTGTAAAGGACCAGAGGGTTCTATTAAGAATCTCGCCTAACCGAACCGCAAGGAAAGTTAAAAAATATGCATCCACTTGTTGAATTGAAAGTACCGGAGGGTTCTATCGCTGTTCACTGGTTTGAACAGAGCAGCTTTGCTTTGAAAGACCCGGCTGGTACTATCGTCCAAATCGACCCTTATTTTCCGCGGGAACGTCCCGCTGATCGTTTTATTCATACCGAACCGCCACTCGATGAATCGGCACTTCCAACCGATTTTGTGCTCTTGACACACGCACATGGAGATCACACCTGTCCAGAATCTATACGTCGGATGTGGGACACTTCCAATGCGACACAGTTTGTCGGACCCGAAGAGAGTGTACGTCAAATCTCAGCAGAAACAGATGTTGCAGCTGCGAACATCTCGGAGATTCGTGCCGGAGAATCCACAACACTCAACGGTCTCACCGTACATGCCGTCTATGCGAAACCGCCTGATGGCGATGCATCCGCTGACATAGCACCCCCGGATGTTACGCATTTGGGATACGTGGTCGTCAGCAATGGCGTAGTGCTTTACTTCAGCGGCGATCCAATTAACAATTTCGCAGAACACGACGCACTCATTTCAGCGGTGGCAGCACATAAGCCGGACATCGGTTTCCTGACGAATCATCCGAGCGAGGGTGAATTTCCGTTCTACGATGGGTGCGTCAAAATGGCGACGCGGATCGGACTGAAGCACGCTGTTCCGGTGCATCGCGCCTGTTTCGTCACCCGGGATTATGACCCGAACGAGTGGGCAGCACAATTTCCGTCAGGCGGTCCCGAACCGTTGATTATTGAGAGAAATTCACATATTATTTATGAGTAGTTATCGGTTGTCAGTTGTCAGTTGTCGGTTAAGAGGTCTCTTGTAACCGACAACCGATAACTGAAAGATTTTTCGCAGAAAAATCGTACTGGTAACCATCCCTATGACAACTCTAAAAGAGGTACAGATACAGATATGTCGCTTCAAGCACAAAAAACGCCATTGGTTGGGATCGTGATGGGAAGTGATTCCGACTTGGAAAAGATGGCAGAAGCCGCAAAGGTTTTAGAGGAATTTGAGATCCCATTTGAGATAACGATCTCTTCCGCACACCGCTCACCTGAACGGACAACAGCGTGGACAGAGAAGATTAAAGCAGAAGGTGGACAGGTAATTATCGCGGGGGCTGGACGTGCCGCACATCTTGCCGGTGTCATCGCAGCGCATACAACACTGCCAGTCATCGGTGTACCCGTTGACGGCGGACCCCTCGACGGTGTTGACGCGCTTTACGCAACGGTTCAGATGCCCCCCGGCATCCCTGTCGGAACAATGGCAATTGGTTCTGGCGGTGCACGCAATGCTGGGCTATTTGCTGTCCAAATTCTGGCACTTCAATTCCCCGAATTGGACGCAAAACTGCTGGCGTATAAAGAGAAACTCAGTGATGGCGTTGCAGAGAAAGCGGCGCGTCTACAAGAAGTAGGCTATCAGAATTATTAGAGGTCGTTAACTATGGAAACCGAAATAACCAAACAGTGGGACAACGACACAGAACTGTTTGATATGATGGAAGAACAGTTATACGCCGCTGTGATTTCGGACGCACTTGACGCAGCGGGGTACCGCGAGCAGGCACTGCGACATACCATCCGTCCCCTTACTCCAACGACGGTTGTTGTCGGTCGCGCGATGCCTGTACTGTGCGTAGAGGTTTACGAAATT
This sequence comes from Candidatus Poribacteria bacterium, assembly GCA_009843785.1. Lineage (GTDB taxonomy): Bacteria > Poribacteria > WGA-4E > WGA-4E > WGA-3G > WGA-3G. The sequence continues at coordinate 7,609 of VYCT01000071.1, forward strand.
CCAGATGAACCGTATCAGCAAGAGATTGCAGCCGTCGATAGCCTCAAACAGGATGACGTTCTCATCTGCTCAACAAACGGGAGTACCCGCATCTGTTTCTGGGGAGAACTCCTCTCAACGGCGGCGCGTGCAAGAGGCGCGCGGGGCGCGGTCATTGAAGGGTTTATCCGGGATGCTCGCCAGATCCTCGCAATGGGGTTCCCAATATTCACGACCGGATTGTCGCCTGTTGATTCAAATGGACGCGGCGATGTGGTGGCGTACAATGTTCCAATTGAATGTGGGGGTGTCACCGTTAATCCCGGCGATATCGTGTTCGGCGATGCAGACGGGGTCGTTGTTATCCCACAAGCGGTGGAAACAACCGTGATTGAAGCCGCCTTGGCGAAGGTAAGCGGAGAGAATCGCACCCGCGACGAACTCCGCGCCGGCGCGACGCTGCGGGAAGTTTACGACAAATACGGGATTCTGTGAGGAATAGTCATCGGTTATCGGTTTGCCTCGCAGTGAGAGTTATCGGAGAAATGGTTATCGGTTATCGGTACGCTTCGCTTTCGGTTATCAGTTAAAGAGGGCTCTGATTCATCAAATCTCTCTTTAACCGAGTACCGAAAGGTTTTTCGCAGAAAAACCGTACTGAAAACCGAAAACTATTACAAAGGAAAGGTAAAAAATGATTTATGAATTGCGCACATATCAGGTTGTGCCGGGGAAAATGAAAAACCTGAATGACCGGTTTGCGAATATCACGCTACCGTTGTTTGAGAAACACAACATGAAGGTTATCGGGTTTTGGGAAACCGCCATTGGTGAGGCGACGACGACGGAACTTGTCTATATACTCGCCTTTGAGGACCTCGGGCACTATCAACGGGCATGGGATGCATTCATCGCCGATCCAGAGTGGCAAGCGGCGAAACGACTCACCGAAGTCGGAGGACCGCTGGTGAATGTGGCGAGTTCGAAGATTCTTGAACCGACAGATTATTCACCGCTGCAATAAATGCTTCTTGCTGGTCGGGATGACAAATCCGCCCTACATGGCTGACGGTTTCCGATAGTTATTCTTATCGTAAAATCGCGAGTTTTCCGACCTGCTCTATTTTTCCATTTTCGGTATCGGCAATGACGCGATAGAAATATACACCGTTGGCACACCGCACGCCTGCTTCATCTCTGCAATCCCAACCGGTTTCGTTGGTCCCACGGTTCGCACTCACATCGTCAAGCGTTTTGAGGAGTCTGCCGTTAACACTATAAATTTTGATGGTAACCGCGTCGGGGGACTGGGCAAGGTGATAGGTGAAAAAAGTCTTCCCCCCAAATGTCCGATCCACAGGATTCGGGACATTGAACACTTCACTGAGTGTGACTTTTTCATTTAAGGTAAAGGTCGTAACGAACTCTGCTATGTTCTCGCTGGTGTCCGCCGCAGTAATCTGGAGTTGATATTCCCCGTTAGCGAGGTCCGGCGCATAGGTAATCTCGGCGTTCGCGGGAGTAGCTGGATCAAAGGTTTGCGTGTAATTGCTCACATCTAACGGCTCAAGTGCCTCATACAGACTGCCAAAATTGAATCGAAAAGTGGTTTCGTCAAGGGCACTATCATCGGTGAGGGTAATCTTGAAGCGGGGTTGTTCTGTGAGCACTGCACCATCTGTCAAAGGTTCATCAAGCATTTCGTCTGTGCTCGCACGGACTTGAATGTCAATCGTCGGTGGCGCGATATCTGGGGCTTCAATCACAAAAAACCTGTAACTGATCATACCCTCATCACCGCCAATAGTGTTCCCGTTGAAATCTTGTGCGCGAATGTTGAAAGTATACTCGCCCGGGAAGAGGATCGGTCGATAATCAATCGGAACAGTTTGAATCCCCCCTTGTGTGCGGAGTTCGTAGTCGGTAATAGTTTCAAAGGGACCCCCATCTTTTTGCTTCTCAAAAGCAAAGAATTCTGTATCAATACCGTTGGGATCTTGCAGCAGAATAGACATAGCAGGGCGCGGCGCAATGACACTACCGGTCTGCGGTTGAAGACCATCTACCCAGAGGTTAAAAGTGGGGGGTTCGCTATCGGTGCTGCGCATGAGCGCAAACCGTGTGAGTTCAGTGACTTCCGTTGTGATGGTCGCGACGCGCGCCGTACTGAATTTAATCTTATCGCCAAACCCAAATTCTTCGGAACTTGCAGTAACAAGCACTTCAAAACCGAGATGGCTCAGGAAAATCGGTTCGTTGATCTTCCCGCGTATTTTGACACCATTCGGATGATAGGAAGGTTCGTTAGAGGTATCACGGAGTTCGTAATAATTCGGATCGGTAAAGAAAAGAAACCAGTCGCCTGTCTCAAACTCCGCCTTGGGCCCAAGTCTACTCACTACCGTTGCATTGCCGTTACCGAGATTAGCGTTCCATGTGCGCGTAAGGACGACATCACCTTGCGGGTCACGGTCGGTTTCAAAAGCGAGTATATCGCCAAATTCAAAGGCGTAATTAACATCAAGAGATGGATTCTCTTGCCGTGGAATCCGTAACTCTAAACCGTACGCCTCCTCTCTAAACGGATTGTCAAGTTGCCCTGTCTTATCAAGTTTTTGGTTCTGTGTTAACCCCTTCGGCTTCAGAAATACCTCGTATTCGTTGGCATCAAGAAAAATGATAACCCAAGTGCCTGGCGGCGTGAGGTTTGGGTTGATACTGATAGCATCCGTTTCTAATTTCTGTTGGCTCGCATTTTCCATCTGTACGGGCGTAACATAATTTTCGAGCAGAAAAGAATCGAGAACGCGTGTTTCTGATTTTTCTATCGGTGTCGCGTTCTCGGTTCTGCCTTCAGGGGTGTAGTTAATTTTCGATGGCAACCGTCGCCATGCTGACAAGCTAACATTCGCTTCCTGAGTAGCGGGCTCCGATTGTGAATCTGTGGAAGTCGCGCGATCTTCGTGAGTGCGCGGTTCCGTTCGCGCGACATTTGCCTGCCACGCATAAATTGCTAACTGGTTCGTGACCTCCGCGAATTCATGTTCAAATGTGGGATTGTCAGGTTGAATACTTTTTTCCTCGCGCACGATGTCTTCCAAAGCACTCACATCAAAACGGAGTTTGATCTCCGCAGGTTTCGCGAGTGCTGACGCGCCCGTGCGAAATGCAGCCTCGTAGGATTGCGCAACCGCCCTACCTTGCCGAATGAGACCCCGCCGGAGCGCAGCGACACGCGGAATCGGCGCAAAGTGCAGGTCAGGTTGTGTCGGATCCATCGGTGATTGGGATGTAACGGCGAGGGGGATACCTGTCGTATTCTGTGTTTGGGTTTCAAGCGCATTTGGTGGGAAATGGATGTCAAACACCCTATCTAAACTAAAGGCGGGTAACGCCTCCTGTCTATAGATAAAATCGTTGACGATAAAAGAGACGTGCAGCTTGTTGTCATGGTTACGCGCTTCATCGAGATTTCCATAGATTTTGTCTTCAATACTCGGGTCGTCCGGGTCGACCATCGCATAAACTTTGTGGACACCTGTCTCAAGCGGGATCTTGAGGTCTAAGATAGCCGTCGCGCGTTGCCAGACGTACGTCCCCTCCACCCAATCCGTGGCTTTCACGACTACGGTCCCAAGAATGTCCGCATCTGCGTCAACGATATAATCCCCATCAGCATCAGGGTTTCCTGCAGCGAATACAACCTCAATATCCACCAACACTGGACGAAGCCCATTATTGATTAATTCGGCCACGAGTTGGTAAGCGTTTTTCTTCTCATCAAAAGCATATCGGATCGGTGCCCTATCTACTTCGTCAGTCCCAATTGCAAGGTTGGGGCCCTCAGGGACCCTAACGATGTTGCGTTCGTCTTTTGATGGAATAATGACCGCGTGTCCCGTACTATCGGTAATGTGAATTTGGTAACGTATCTGCAGTCCACCTTTCGGGAGTGGAATAGGAGTTTGAAGCTCATACCATTGTCCACCCTGTGGCACATCACCAAGCGGTGCGTGTGCTGGTACCATAGGCGTGGTTACGTCGTCCATAAGAAGACCGGATCCGGAAGTATTATCCCATAAAACGCTTATACTTCGTATGCCGGCGGGGCCTTTGTCATCAAGGACAAGGACACTGATACTCAAGGTATCTGTGACCTTCGTATCAAGCGTTTCACGGATGTCCTGCACGACAGGCGTATCTACCCAGAATCGGGTTCCACCGACAGCAGCATAGGTGTCATCATAAGCAAAAATACGGGCGATACCACCGCCGGGGAGGGCGTTGTTGGGAACATCAATCCGAACAGTGCCATATTCTCCTTGCCAGACGTTGCCACCGACGCGCTGTGTGATATCATTGCGAAGATTATCGTCAAAATTATTTGCAAAGACCGCGATGGCAGAAAATGTGTCTGTGCTAAAATCAGAGGCGCGCGTGAAACTGACGCCCCCAGTACCCTCAATGCCCGAATTTCGGAGCACGCCTATCTCGTTCGCCTTCATCACAATTTTATGTGTGTCATTGAGTGCAATGCGTTCCAATTCCACGTTTACATCAAGTTGCGGACGCGCAAGGCGAGATGCCGGATCACCAAAAAGTGTATAGGATTCGGTTCCAGGAATCCAATCTGTGCTCCGAATCCGGTTGAGAAAACTGATTTTGGCATCAGCCACAATATATCCTATCGTTGGCTGTAAAGGGATACTTTTAGTTCCCGCCAATTCAGGAGATTCGTGAACAACACGAAAAAGAGCTTCAAAGAGATCTATATCAAATTCAGCATTTGCTCGTCCGAAAGTGAGCCGTGTCGCCGAGAGTGCCGCAATAGCACCGGACTTTCCCAACAGAAACTGTTCACTGAGGCAGAAGTTTCCAGCCTGTTGTGGCTTATCAAACTGTCCATTGAGACAGGTCGTTGTGATAACAAAGGGGAGGTGTCGGTTCCGCAAACCGGCGGCATCCTCAATACGAAAAATAGACTCATCAGCCCAGGTCTGGCTGCCACCGTGGCCCGCGTATTCAATGGCGAGCGCGCCTTTATTGATAGCAGCGAGAATTTTTCGGCGTGTGTCGTTAGGGCTGCCAATTTTTCGGAGGTAGATTTCACGAGTGTCATATCCGGGCGGGATAACCTCTTGTATCAGCTCGTCGCGTGAGTCCTCAAAGATACCGTCGTTGGGTTTGTCTGTATGGTCGTCTGCTACCTGAATTAATGTGCCTTGCCACACCCCGATCTTCGGATTTTTTTCATAGTCAATAATCTTTTCAACCATGGTTGTGAGGGCTTCAGACGTTTGCACCGAGAGCCTACCAATTAGCATATCCGGCAACGGATCATCGCCACTGATGTTGACAAAACGCTGGTCCATAGAGGTTTCACCGCTCGCAGGTGCCCATCCATGGTACGTCGGTACGAAGTTTGGATAGATGCCCCGAAACGTCGGATCTCGGCGGTAGATTTCATCAGTGGCGCCCTTGTAATCGTAGTGTGCATCCCCAATAAGGAGCACATAGGTAGGTGCCGGTTGTTGATAGTTGTGATAAGCATACCGTAGGAATTTCTGGATCGCAAAAGGGTTGAAGAGACCATCGCTAAATTCATTGTAGATGTCGTCAATATCAACAACCATAGTTGTTAAACCTTGCGAACGCCGGAATTCGACGAGCGGAAGTATGCTCTCAGCAAAGGTCGAGTGTGTAATGACGATATAGTCCACTCGATTAGCAGGGTTCCTTAACGGTGTCGGTGGTGTCGGGACGAGCGCGTTAATACTTTTATAGCTGCTACGACTTATTGCAAAATAGCGTTTATGCTGGTTGACTGTATCCTCAAATAAAATCCGATGACTCGCCCCCCTTGGCGTGACTTTACCGCCAGTGAGTCTGCTTGTAATACCATTTTCATCCAACGCATATACGTCTATTGTTTCGTTAAAGAAGTTTCCAACTCGGTACTGAACTTGACCGCGGTTGAGCGGTTCAGTATTGGTATTAAATTCAAGGCGATTGGACTCCGCTTGAAAGTCCCGCCAATACTCGAGCTCATACCAGTCGAGGTAGAAATCGTAAGACCCTGGTGGCGTATCGTTATCATCAAATGCCTCAATGCGCATATAGTTCGTTGTATTGTGGAAGATGAGATTCTCGTCATCCTTTTCGATGTCGCGGGTTACGGTATGCGGAGCTTGACGTTTCCACTCCGCATCCCTTCCAAGTCTGTGGTTATTAAAAGTAATGCGTGCGACGTGACGCGCACTCCCCCTCCGAGAGACACCCTGGAATCTGATACGCAAAGTAGCCGTGCCATCAACTTGAAGCCGCGGTAGTGCCCCCGGAATGTCTTCAGGGTATATAGGAAAATCTTTTCCTCGCGTTCCGATGTCCCCACCGCGGAAGGCAACGCCGAAATAGTGGTCTGCCAGTTCAGACTTAACATCAGTGCCATCTAAGGCGTCATGATGTCTATTCTCCTCAAAGCGAACACGCGTTAAAAAAGCTTTGGGCGATACTAAGTTCGGTGTTTTCGGTGTTCCATCCTGTTCTGTCACACGGGATGCCTCAAGACCCACAGCCTGTTCTCCGCGTAAACCAAAACGGAGCCAGTAGACGTTTTCATCGGTAAATTTGTTGTCTGCTAATGCCCGGCCATAAAAGACAATCTGCTCGCCAGGGTCAAACGTATTGTTCTCGTTTTCATCGAAAATATAGACACCTTGCTTCCTACCACTGCTCTCCAATCGAAGTGTATCAAGGTCTATCGTCTCCGGTTCTATACCGGTATGCGCCCTAATGTTGTTATAGGTAATACGATACATATCTGTCTTAATGACAGGGATTTTAAAACGGCGCGTGCTCGCATTGATGAGCGACGGTGCCCCCGCCGCGTGATTTCCATCCGTAATACCATAAGGACCCCGGCGTTGTTTGCGCCACAGTTTTGACTGCTCGTAGTTTCGCAATGTACCTTGGAACAGGTCCTCAAAAACACGCGGGGATTCTCGAACAGAAAAGGATGCTGTAGGAGCAGCACTACCAATAACCGCCCCTGGAAAATGCACTCGGAACGTCACAGACGGAAATATTTTTAATTGCTGCGTCGCCTGATTGTATTGCACCGGGTTAATCTGCAAACTGCCGATGCGCTGATCTCGCACAAAGCCACCAGGGATAACCTCTACAAGCTGCGTCGGATAGAACTTGGTGGAAGCCCGGGGGGTACCATCGGAAGCCAGCGTAGGAAAAACCGGATCGTCAGGCGTGATACCCACATTTTCGATTGTCTTTATCTCCGAACGCGCTTGAATGATCGTAACAACCGGCGTTCCCACGACAGGGATGCCAATGCGTTGTGTGTAAATGGGCAGACGCGGTTTGCCTATGTCAAGCGTCCGATCCGCGCCTGCAAAACGAATATCCGTTTCCACACCTCCGGATTCACCGTCAGTAGCGGAAGTCCGTGTCGTTATCTTAAGTGCTGGCAGGGTGAAACGTGCTGTGAGGGTGTCCGCTGTAGTTGCAAGAATCTGAAGCGGTGGTGCCGCGTCTTCAGTAACAGGCAGAGAACCTGACTGTGTCTGACCTACAGCAACCAGCATCGGAACAGTTGAAAGTGTAAGGATTATGAGTAAAAAAATAAATGTCTTTTTCATAGGGTTATAGGTCATTGATTAAGAGATGTGTTGTGGCGGTTACCAATTCTGTTACTGCCACAAACTTATAGACCGCAGCAAAAACGGTCCGCCTCCGCTGGCAAGTTTTTTTAACTTTGTTGCTTTACACTGTCTTTTTAATTTTAAAATCTACCATAAATAGTTATCAGTACGATTTTTCTGCGAAAAATCTTTCAGTTATCGGTTGTCAGTTACAAGAGACCTCTTAACCGATAACCGACAACCGATAACCATTGCTGCAACAAGGCTACTCTCACTCGCGATACCTTTACCGGCTATGTCAAACGCTGTGCCGTGGTCTACACTGGTGCGGATGATCGGTAACCCTAAGGTGACATTTACAAGTTTTCCAAAGCCGAGAAGTTTTATCGGAATATTACCTTGGTCGTGATACATAGCGATAACGGCGTGCCACTTCCCTTGATTTGCTTTGACAAAAAGCGCATCGGCCGGCAGAGGACCGTCTATCGTACCCTTTTGTGTCTCTACCTGTGCAATGGCCGGACGGATAAAATGTACCTCCTCTTCTCCGAACAGACCATCTTCACCGGCGTGGGGGTTCAGCCCCGCAACGACCAATCGAGGCTCAGAAATGCCACAGCGGATTAACACCTCTTGCGTGATCCGAATAACATTTACGATTCTTGGAATAGAGAGGTGTTTCGGAACGTCAGCCAACGCGATATGATTTGTCACGAAAGTGACTGCTGGGATGACTGATGGCGTCGGAAGCACGCCGTCACGATGAGCGTGATCGCGTGACTTCCGAGGATGGCTATCCAATGCTTCAGGTGTACAGAGCATCATCACAACATCAGGTGTGTGAGTGAATGCAGCAAGCATCTCTGTGTGTCCTGAATAAGGGAACCCCGCCCGGTTTATAGCTGCTTTGCATATTGGAGCAGTCGTGATTGCATCAAGTTCACCACGCATCGCCAGCTCTGTAGCGACCTCAATCGCTTTAACAGCAGCAGCACCAGCACGCACATCTATAGTACCACGGCAAATCTCCTCAGGCGATATTGAAGAGCTATCAAGCACGTCAATTGTCCCGTGCGTCGCGCTTGCTTGCATCGGTGTCTTGATGATATTAAATTTTAACGGAGGGGCACCGGGAGATATGAATTGACAAGCATCCTCAAGGATAGCAGGACTCCCGATAACAATCGGTTGGCACATTGAATATACGCTTTTGTGTGCAAGTGCCTTAATAATGATCTCAGGACCGATGCCAGCTGCATCCCCCATCGTTAGTCCAATCTTGGGTCTATTTGTGGTATGCTGCGCTTTGGCACTCGGTTCTCGGTTATCGGAAACCATCAGCGGCTCATCTGTGGCGGGAGTAAACGTTTTATCGGTTTCCACAAGGGAACCCTGACAGCTGACAGCTGACGGCTGACGGCTAATATCGCGAGTCATTGCAATTTTTTCTCCCTTAATCGAAGCGGACGGTGCCTCGATCAGGAGATGGAGGCTACAGGTTTACTTGGCGGTAGAGTGTTGTAGCACGCGCGCGTGAGACGTTTCCAGACGGGAGTTCAACAACCTCGTATTCAGACTCAGGCACGTCTTCAATGCTGATCGGATGCCTTTCTCCAGTAGCGGGCAGGGGCCCCGGCATACGAATTATATCACCGACAGAAAGCGCCTTTCCGGCTTTCGCAACGTGCCCGTTGACGCTCACTGCGCCTTTGCTACAGAGCGTATTAGCAATTGTCCGCCGTTTTACAAGACGGCTGATCTGCAGAAACTTATCTAACCGCATTTTTTATTTGTTGTCAGTTATCGGTTATCAGTTTTCGGTTCTCGGTTAAAGATGTCCATTGTGGCAGCACCGGGCATCTTCAGATGACAACTATCCTACACAGAGGGTTGGGAGACGACTGGCATTTCTACAGGCACTTCGGGGTCCACGACAGGTTCTGTCAGTGCCAATTCCAGGACCTCCATCATATCATTGACTTTATGAAAACGAATCCGTTCCCGAATTTCTGTAGGTATGTCAACTTCATCTTTCGCGTTGTCCACGGGAATGATGATATCAAAGATGCCGTTTCGATAGGCAGCGAGTGCTTTCTCTTTTAAACCACCAATCGGCAGCACTCTACCGCGGAGCGTAATTTCGCCAGTCATAGCAATATCTTTTCGGATAGACTTACCTGTGAACGCCGAAAGGATCGCCGTAGCGACGGTAATCCCAGCGGAGGGACCGTCTTTCGGAACTGCGCCCTCTGGAATGTGGATATGAATATCCTGCTGCTCCAACTGCTTGTTAAGCAATCCGAAAAATTCAGCGCGGGAACGGATATAGGCGACAGCGGTCTGGACAGACTCACGCATCACTTCCTGAAGCTGCCCGGTCATACTCAGTTTGCCTTCTCCCTGCATCGTCGTTGCTTCAACGGAGACGATATCGCCGCCAATCTGGGTCCATACCATTCCTGTAGCGACACCGACTTCGTCGCGTTCTTCGGCTTTTGTACGCGTCCACTTAGCAGGTCCAAGATAATCGCTCAAATTGGCAGGTGTTATTTCAAGGTTAAGATCCGGTGTATCTTCAGTGACGATCTCTCTGGCGACCTTTCGCATGACAGTCGTGAGAGTGCGTTCGAGGTTCCGTACCCCGGCTTCGCGGGTATACTTATGTATCATCTCATAGATGGCTTCGTCTGTAAAGGTGATATTATCATCTGAAAGCCCGTGACGTTCCAGCTGCTTCGGGATAAGTCCATTCGGTGTAAAAGTCGCGATGTTGTGCTTCTCGAAATCGGTATAACCCGGTAATTCAATGATCTCCATCCGGTCCTGGAGTGCTGGCGGAATCGTGACACGGGTGTTTGCCGTCGTAATGAACATTACATCGGAGAGATCAAAAGCAATATCCATGTAATGGTCACGGAAGGTGGAATTCTGTTCTGGATCCAGAACCTCAAGAAGCGCGGAGGCTGGATCGCCTCGGAAATCCGAACTCAGTTTATCTATCTCATCGAGTAAGAAGAGTGGATTTTTCGATTTCACATCACGGAGCCCTTGAATGATACGTCCCGGAATAGCACCGATATAGGTACGTCTGTGTCCACGGATCTCTGCTTCATCGCGAACACCGCCGAGCGACATCCTGACAAACTTCCTACCCGTCGCGCGGGCAATCGATTTACCGAGCGAGGTTTTGCCAACCCCCGGCGGACCGACAAGGCAGACAATAGGCCCTTTAAGGTGTTTCACGAGTTGTAAGACAGCAAGGTATTCAAGCACATTCTCTTTCGGTTTCTCCAACCCGTAGTGATCTTCATCAAGGATGCGTTGCGCTTCGGGAAGTTGAAGCTGGTGTTCAGTCTGCTCTTTCCAAGGTAAAGCAAGTATACAGTCAACATAAGTACGGATAACGCCAGATTCGGCGGATTGCGGCGGTATCTGAGCGAGTCGATCAAGTTCCTTAAGGGCTTTCTCCTCTGCTTCTTCGGACATGCCAGCGTTTTTGACCTGTTCCCGAAGTTCATCAACTTCAGCGATGTCATCCCTGCCGAGCTCCTTCTGAATGACCTTCATCTGTTCCTGAAGGTAGAATTCTCGATGGGTCTTCTGGACGGATTCCCGGACCTGATTGTGAATATCATCTCGAAGTTCATTCCGTTCAAGTGCCTCGTTCAAAAACTGTCTGACGAGTTGTAAACGTTTAATGGGGTTGAATTCTTCAATAACATTTTGGCGTTCTGGGGCTGTGAGGTCGAGAAATCCAGCGATCGTGTCTGCAAGAGGACCCGGTTCTTCTTGCTCTTTAATAAGCGGCTTAACCTCTTCCAAGGTCAAAACATGCGGTTGTGAGCTGCGCGACTGCTCTTTCTGCCTCGTTTTCGCGTAGTCATTGAAAAACTTCTTAGTCTCTTTGACAAGAGATTCAGCGGCGTTTGCTAACCCGATCTCCTCATGGACAATTTGCACCTCTGCTTGCAAGAAATCACCCGTTTTCGTATAGCCGAGAACAATCGCCCGCTGTTCTGCAGCAACAGCGATACGGATAGTGCCGTCACCAGGTTCGTAAGATTCAATGATATTTGCGACAGCACCGATACTGTGGAGATGTTCAGGAGCAACATCTTCTCCTTCTTCCAGCTCCACTTTTTGGTGGAGAAGGAGTATCCGCCTATTCGCGCAGAGGGCAGCACGCGTTGCCTTGATCCCCATCTTACGCGCGGCAATTAAGAAAGATCTCGTCTTCGGAAAAGGAGAATACCTATCGAAATCCGAGGGTAAATCAATAACCGGCAAACTTACGGTTCCATGTTCTTTCGCTGCTGTCGGATCCATATTTTTTTTAAGGTTATAGGTTGTAGGTTAAGAGATGATAAATTAAGAGGGTTCTTGGAACAGTTCCGTAAACCTCATTGTCACTTATAACTTAACTTATAACTTATAACTATTCCTCATAGTAGCAAACGGCTCATCCACAAAACTGTGCCTAAGCAGTTTTAAGTTCTTCGGATTTTGTGTAAGTGAGTTGTGGTGGTTCACTGTTGCGCACAGAATCTTCGGTGATATGACATGCTTCAACATCCTCAAGTGATGGGAGACGATAGAGGGTATCAAGCATAATCTTTTCAAAAACGGCTCTTAACCCCCGCGCACCCGTTTCACGTTCAATGACTTCATCCGCAATAGCGGTTAATGCCCCATCAGTTACATGGAATTGCACACCTTCATACGCCAAAAGATGCTGATACTGTTTGACAAGCGCGTTCTTCGGTTCTGTGAGGATACGAATCAACGCCGGCGCGTCCAATTCATGGAGCGTGGTAACAACCGGAAGGCGCCCAATCAATTCTGGTATAAATCCGTATTTAATAAGATCTTTTGGTGTCGCCTGTGCAAGAATTTCATGAATCTTGGTCTCGCCTTTCGGTTGGATAGGCGAACCGAAGCCGATACTCTGCTTGCCGAGTCTATCCTTAATGGCTTTATCTAATCCGATAAAGGTACCACCGCAAATAAACAATACCTTTTTCGTATTTACCGCTATCATCTCTTGATGCGGATGCTTCCTACCGCCACGGGGGGGGACATTCGCGGTCGTCCCTTCCAGAATCTTGAGTAATGCTTGCTGAACGCCCTCGCCGGATACATCGCGGGTAATCGATGGGTTTTCGGATTTTCGCGTAATCTTATCAATTTCGTCAATATAAATGATACCCGTTTCAGCGCGGGCGACATCACCATCCGCCGCTTGAACCAGTTTCAATATGATATTCTCAACATCCTCACCCACGTAACCCGCTTCGGTCAAAGTCGTCGCATCGGTGATAGCAAAAGGCACATCTAACACCCTCGCAAGCGTTTGCGCGAGAAGCGTTTTCCCAGTACCTGTTGGGCCGATGAGCAAGATGTTGCTCTTGTCTAATTCAACGTCATCAGTTGTATCGCCGTGGTGCAAGCGTTTATAGTGCGTGTAAACTGCAACGGATAATGTCTTTTTAGCATGTTCTTGATCGATTACGTATTCATCAAGTTTTGCTTTAATTTCTTCAGGTGACGGAGGTTCTCTGAGCGCGTCCTGTTCATTGTTTGTTTCGGCCTTCGTTGGGTTTGTAGGATCGGTTTCGGCACGTTGGCGAGCACTACCTCCGCGCGCCTCTATCGGTGCGCCTTGTTCCTCTCCAAGCTTGTCTTGTGCCTGTGGGCCCTCCGCTGCGTTGGAATCCTCCACCGATAAATCAAAACTACCATCCGGCTTGCGAGCGAGAATATCGTTACACAGATCAATACACTCGGCAAGACATCTTTCACAGATATTCGCCTCAAGTCCATTAAAGAGTCTTTCGACGTGGGTATTCTCGCGCCTACAAAACGCACATGAAGCGTTATCCGATGTAGACGCTGATAAGCGGACGATACAGTCAACACAAATATTGGCGTCCCTGCCCTGAAGGAGTCGGAGGCGGACTTGTGTACTGTCCTGTTGACAGAAAGAACAAGACACTTCACGATGGGCAGATTGTGACATTGAGGTTCTCCTTTTTTAGGGGTCATCAGTGGTCGGTTCGGTTTTTCTGCGAAGAACCTTTCAGTTTGCCTCGCAGTGAGAGTTAAGAGCGGAACTTGATATATAAAGTCTTTCTCTTAACCAACAACCGACAACCGATAACTATTCTCTCTCTGTAGCGCGCTGGGCAACAACATGATCAACGAGACCGTATTCCAGTGCCTGATCAGCCGTCATATAAAAATCGCGGTCCGCATCGACAGCGATCTTGTCAACGTCTTGACCGGTATGTTCGGCTAAAATTGCGTAAAGCCGATCCCGCTCTTGTAGGATTTCTTTGGCATGAATGCTAATATCAGAGGCTTGACCACCGATCCCGCGTGCCATCGGTTGGTGAATCAGGGCTTTTGCGTGTGGCAACGCGTAGCGTTTGCCGGGGGCACCTGCAGCGAGCAATATAGCACCCATACTATACGCCCTACCTAAACACCAAGTCTGCACGTCCGCTTTGATATACTGCATTGTATCGTAAATTGCCAAACCCGCCGAAACAGAGCCACCGGGCGTATTAATATAGAGAACAATATCTGCATCTGGGTCTTTCCCTTCAAGGAAAAGCATCTGTGCAGTTACGATGTTCGCGAGGACATCATCATCAATCGGTGTGCCGATCATGATAATCCGGTCTTCAAGCAAGCGAGAATAAATATCGTATGAGCGTTCGCCTCGGCTGGTTTGTTCAACGACGATAGGTACAAGATTCATAGTTTTTCATAGCTGTCGGCTGTCAGTACAATTTTTTTCAAAAATCTTTCAGTTTGCCTCGCAGTGAGAGTCTTAACCATCGACTCGTACCTTAACATTTATAACGGAGTCGAGTTGATGGTTAAAGTTAGGAGAAAGGCTTTATATATCAAGTTCCCCTCTTAACCGACAGCCGACAGCCGACAGCCGATGGCTATTCTTCAGGTGATTATGAGCGACTGTTTAGCAGATGCCTCGTGAATGAGAAACTGATAGATTTTTTCGTGTTGTAGTTGCCCGCGGAGTTCTTCCAATCGATTGCTTGATTTCAAGAGTGCGGCATATTTTTGAGCGTCCCGATTTTGTTGTTCAGCGGCACGACGGACTTCGTATTCCAATTCATCATCAGATACGTAAATGCCCTCTGCTTCAGCGATAGTATCGAAGATCCAGGACTGCTTTGTTTGCTGAATGACATCTCGCCGCAGTTCATCAGGCAGGGTATCCATATTAATACCGGCATCTTCGGCAGTTCTCTGTTCGGTCGCCAATTGCTGTTTGACATTTTGAAGCGTCTGCTGCACATATTGATCCACTAACGGCTCCGGAATCGCAATATCCGTTTTTTCTATCAGTTGCGCCAACAATTCCGCCTTTTGTTTATCAACATGTAAGCTCGTTTCCTCTTCCACCAGATTGTTCCATATCAGTCCATAAAGTTGTGAATAGTTTTCATACCCGAGGTCTTTTGCAAACTCGTCATCTAACGCAGGGAGATGCTTCTGTGTGATGGCGTGCAATGTAATATTATATTCCGCCGATTGCCCCGCCAGATCAGGCGTAGGATGTTCTTGTGGAAAATCGATGGCAACGGATTTTGTCTCCCCAATCTGCATCCCGATCAGTGTCTGTTCCAGCTTTTCATTTAACGCCTCGATACCGAGTTCTATATCAACATCTTGCCTCGATTCAGCCTCAACCCGTTCTTGGTTAATCAAGCATTCCCAATCTACGCGGACACAATCTTTCTCCGCGACCGGACGCTCCGTGTCAAGCGGCTCATAAGTTGCCGACTGCGCCTGGAGTCGTGTAATATAGGCATCAACATCTTCACGAGGCACATCGACTGGATTTTTATCCGTTACCAGTTCCTCATAACGCGGGATATCTATATTGGGGCGAATATCAACTGTGGCTGAGAACGTGAGCGGTTGGTTTTCCTTGACTCGCAATTCATCGAGGGGTGGTGTGAAAATCGGTTGGGAGAGAGGGTTGAGTTTTTCCCGATAAATAGCGTCTTCGTAAGCAGGGGCGACAAGATACCGGACAGCCTCGCTATTCACGTAATCAGGAAATCTCGACTTGAGGATTGCAACAGGCACACGCCCTTTTCGGAAACCAGGAATCGAGACTTGCGTACGTAAGCTCTCATAAGTTTCCTTTAATGCTGCGTTAACATCTTCAGAAGGCACCTCAATGTCCAAACGGACCTGCGTGGTGTCTAACCTTTCAATTTGAACTCTCAAGTTTATGTCCTCACGCTTAGGCATTCAAAGCCCGGGTACTTTACATCTCATACGAGCATGGGCGAGGAGGGACTTGAACCCTCACGAGGCGTAACCCCAATAGATCCTAAGTCTATCCTGTCTACCAATTCCAGCACCCGCCCGAATTCCAGTGAAAGCACACCACACATTCTCCGGAGAGCCCACACGGGACGCTCGTACTGTGTCGTATGACTTTCGCAGTGTATTCCATTCACAATGCGCCGTGAAGGAATCGAACCTTCAACCGCCTGATTAAGAGTCAGATGCTCTGCCAATTGAGCTAACGGCGCGCTTGTTCTTTACCCTGATCGTCGGTACATTATCAGCTGTACCTACCCGCTCATTGCTATCGCACACCCAAAGCGCGGACTTGGCATCCAAAAGTATACGCGTCCGGAGGGATTCGAACCCCCAACTTATAGTTCCGAAGACTATTGCTCTATCCATTGAACTACGGACGCTCATGAGGGTGGATGATGGGATTTGAACCCACGCCCTCTTGATCCACAGTCAAGCGCTCTACCCCCTGAGCTACATCCACCATATTTTAACCTGGCCTCTGTGAGCAGTATGAAAAGCACGCCTAGCAGGAGTCGAACCTGCAACCTACGGATTAGAAGTCCGTTGCTCTATCCAATTGAGCTATAGGCGCTTGTGGAATCCACCAATTTTGAATCGGGGCGAGAGGATTCGAACCTCCGACCTTCTGCTCCCAAAGCAGACGCGCTAGCCGGGCTGCGCTACGCCCCGAAAGGTATACACACTCTCAATTTACAAGCGATAACGGCACTATCAGAGACTTCACCGAGAGACGAAATGCACGCTTGTCTGTTGCGTTCTACATCCGATTCGGTCGTTAAAATTATACATCATCTTTTAGCGGATGTCAAATTAAATATGAAAAATTATTGTGTTTTTTTTACAAATTATGCTATACTATCGACATAATTCTAAGGCGAGATTTCCGTGCATTGCATACCCGTTTCTCTGCTATTCCAAAGACTGATCGTCATGCTCCTTACACCACAATTCCTGAAACAACTTGACCCCTTCTATATTCGCGCGAAGCATGCGTTCCGCGGCAAATTCAGAGGCGAACGCCGAAGTCTCAACCGCGGCACAGGTATGGAATTTGCTGACTATCGCGTCTATGAACCCGGCGATGATTTGCGACATGTTGACTGGAATATTTACGCACGGTTAGACAGACTCTTTATCAAACTCTTCCACACGGATGAAGACCTACCACTTCTGCTACTCATTGACAAGAGTCGTTCCATGGAATTTGGATCGCCTACCAAATTGACGTGTGCTAAACAGATCGCAGCAGCGTTAGGTTATATCGCTTTAGCACACGCCGACAGTGTAACAATCTACACGTCTGCTGAACGACTCTCGCCAATACTACCACCAACGACGGGCAAATCGCAATTTCCGCGTTTGACAAAGGCACTCAACGCAATTGCAGCATCCGGACAAACACGACTCACGGAATGCCTTAAGCAACTCCAGATGTACCAGCGACACCCGGGTCTGGTCGTCATACTTTCAGATTTTTTGGATCCCAATGGCTACGTGGATGGATTCAAATTACTCTCAGGCCGCGGGTTCTCCCTTACAGCAATCCATTTGATAAGCCCAGAAGAGATCGACCCGCAAACACATTTGGAAAACATACCTACCGGCGGGGACTGGTTGGTGGAGGATGCCGAAACAGGTGAGACGAAAGCCATCACAATTAACACAGAAACCCTCGCACAGTACAAAGATCAACAGCAGGCATTTTGTGACAATTTGCAACGTTTTTGCACCAATCAAGGTGTGGACTATGCGCAATTAAAGAGCGATACCTCCGTAGAATCTTTCGTTTTACAGGCACTGCACAGGATAGGTTTCATTCAACGAAGCCGGTGAGACATAAGGAGAGCACTTACATGAATACGCGGATTAAACAAACAGATTTGGAACTGATTCAAGGCGATATAACGAAAGCCGAAGTTGATGCTATCGTGAATGCAGCGAACAGCGAACTCATCGGCGGTGGTGGTGTTGACGGGGCAATACGACGGGCTGGCGGTGCCGTAATTGAGAACGTTTGTGCGGAAATCCGCAAACGCGAAGGTGGCTGTCCTACGGGCAAAGCAGTCATCACCCCGGGAGGCGACCTTTACGCGAAATATGTAATTCACACAGTTGGACCGGTGTGGGAAGGCGGCAATTCAGATGAAGCAGAACTACTCGCAAGTTGTTATCAGGAGAGCCTTCGACTGGCTGTAGAGAATAGTATTCAGAGCATCGCTTTTCCTTCTATTAGCACCGGTATCTATGGATACCCAACGGAGAAAGCAGCAGTCGTTGCGCTGACTTCAGTGAAAGATTTTGTGATGCAAAACAACACTGCTCCAGCAATTATTCAGTTTATTCTATTTGATGCGGCCACCAATAACTGTTATGTGGACGCTTTGTGGTCCGTCTTTTGAAAATAAAATGCGCTAAAAAACTATCCATGTTGAAAGTCATCCAAAATTGAACAAACGCGAATTTAGCCGAGTCTCGCTGATCCTTCCCATCTATATTCCAGCGTTTTTGCTGGCGACAGGCGGCGGCATTGTTTCACCAACACTCTCGATTTATGTCAAATCGTTTGAGTTATCCTATACGTTGACAACGCTTGTCCTTGCTGTCGGTGTGCTTGGAAATATCCCTGCAGGGATTTTGGTAGAACGACTCGGGCGCAAACCGTCAATGTTGTGCGGTTTGGTGATGATAGGCTTATCAACTGTTGGTATGGGTGCGGCGACAAATTTCTGGCAACTCATCGGGGCGCAGCTGGTTGGTGGGATCGGGAATGCATTGTGGATGCTCGCCCGGCACGCTTATATGACAGATGTAATTCCGATAGCGAATCGCGGGAGAGCGATTGCCTTGTTCGGGGGTGTAAACCGGATGGGCACCTTCGCAGGACAGTTCTTCTCTATCTTCCTCGGCGTAAATCTACGCCTGCCCTTCTTTATCTACGCAGGCATTGTGATGCTGAACCTTTGCCTCTGTTTCTTTTTCATTCCAAAGACGCACCGCATCCAAAGTGAAACAACTGAGAAAAAAGTTCCCTATCTGAAACAGCTTCTCCAGATTTCGCGCCAGCATGCAAAACTTCTCGCTACAGCAGGCGTAGGACAGGTATGTGTCCAGACGCTGCGCCGTGGGTGTCATATTATCATCCCACTCTATGCCGACGAGGTCGCCGGGTTAACGACGCAGCAGGTACGCTCAGTTGTTATGGTATCCTCGGCAGTAGATATGTCAATGTTTCCGATTGCTGGTTTTATGATGGACCGGTTCGGTCGAAGATATGCGACAATCCCTGGAATTAGCATCTTTGCGACAGGAATGGTGTTGATGCCGTTTACAGGCGCATTTACGACGTTGCTGCTTGCAGCGATTTTGATGCGCCTCGGTAACGGAGTCGCTTCGGGGACCATGATGACCCTCGGCGCGGACTTGGCACCCCACGAAGGGACGGGTGAATTCTTAGGGTTGTGGCGGCTTACAGGAGATTTCGGCGGTTCAGCGGGACCCGTTATCGTCGGCAATCTCGCAGATCTGTTCGGGTTGAGTTATTCGGGCTTCGCGTTAGGCGGCATCGGTTATCTTGCAGTGAGCATTTTTCTCTGGTTGGTCCCAGAAACGTTGCAAAGAGAATGATAATCTCTATCTTCTATCTATAGGGAAAAATGCCTCACACCAACGAAAGTGAACACCTTTTGGTTAAGGCTTGTTCTTTTTCGCCTGTTCTAAAAGCCGTTCCGCCTGTTCGGCGCGCTGTCTTTCTTGTTCGGCGCGCTGTTCTGCTTGTTCGACGCGCTGTCTTAGTTGGTCTGCGATTCGTTTGGCATCTAAGTAATACATAACACGCTCCAATCCTTTAGAAAAGATGACGATAATTAGCGTCAATAAGACGGTGAAAGCGGAGAGATGTGTTACGATGGATTCCGCCGTTTTCAGTGGCGGCGTTTGCTATGGGCTAACAGAGACCTTTGGTGTATCGAGTTGAGTGTGCGTGGGTAGTGATGGACAATCAATGCAGTGATGATCCGCTGACGCTGTGTTTGATACTTTTTTTGGGTAGACACAGTGTTTCTGTTGTTGGTATGGGAGTTGAAAAACGCAGCACCACGCGGGTGACGCTGCGGTGTAAACGGAAGTTTCATCCGATGTTAAGAGATAGATGGCTGCTGGAAACCTTTAACGACATCTGAACGCATAGCCGGCCGTATGGGGGGTAAGATACTCAATTCTTTCTGATACGGGGACTACACACCAATCCTCAATATCATGTGCTATGTGCTCTCTTCTCAAAGTCCCGTTACCGCGTGGGACATAACGGTAGGGCGGGTGGTCAACCGTTCTGAATTCATATAGACATCTGTAGGAGAGACAGCAACATCCTCCATCAAGTTATTAAAAATAGGTGACGTTTGAAACTTACTCATCATTGTCCTCATTGTTGTCCTTAGGTGGTATGATATCGTCAATATTCACATCCTTGAATGGAATGCCATCGGCTTTTGCCTTTTGGTGCCTTTTGAGGAGACGCTTTCCTATCTCATCTTCGGGATCAAGATGGACAACTGCTTCAAGATAGTTGAGGTATTCATCGTCTGTTATAGGTTGGCCGAGAAGCCATTTTAGATCATAATCGACAATAATATGAACTTGTGGGATATCACCATGTTCTTGGATGAGTCGTTCACGTTCACGTTCTGCCCACAACTGCGGATTTTCCGTTTGGAGTTGATCATTTTTTGATTGAGGAGAGAGTTCTGGCGTATTTTTTTGCCGGTTTCGAGCATTTTCAAGGGTGCGCCGCGTGACATTGCTGGGCCAAAGGTGGAGTTGTGCCTCAAGAAAGGCAATGTATTCATCTATAGGGACTCGAGTTATTCCCATGGGAACTTTCAGATGCCACTCTGCGACGGTGTGAACCTGCGGGATATCGCCAAACTGTTTAACGAGTTGGGCGCGTAAGTATTCGGCGCGTAAAATAGGGTCTTCTGTGGTATACCAGTCTGGTGGAATTTTTCTTTTCCCGGTGCTGAGTTCGTCTCGGAAAATTTTGGCACGCAGCCGGACAGCTTCCATCTCTTGGGTACTTAGATTCGTTTCATAGGTAGTGGGCGTAGGATCCCAACTCGGGTAGCTTTCCGTCTCTCCTGCGATAAAATCCAACGGTGTTACTGTTTCAGGTGAGTCCTCCGTGCTTCCGCAGCCGGTCAAGAGGAAAAAACTGAGAAGGCATAGAAAATAAAAAAAGGAAATCAAAGTCTTTTTCATTTTAAATTCACCTCAGACACCATTTTGACGTGCACACCGGCCGCTTTGAGTTTTTGGTTACGCTCAAGTGTGCTGCGTGTTGCTGCGCTCGGCCAAAGATGGAGTTGTGCTTGGAGAAATTCGATGTATTCCTCATGTGTGGGAGGAGTTTCTTGTCTCATTTTCAGATGCCACTCTGCGACGGTGTGAACCTGCGGGATATCGCCAAACTGTTTGACGAGTTGGGCGCGTAGGTATTCGGCGCGTAAAATCGGGTCTTCTGTGGTATGCCAGTTTGGTGGAGGGTATGTCTGATTCGTATTTTCGATAGTGTCTTTGGTCACTTCACGCTCTGGATGAGGTTGTTCCCATGGATCGGTCTTAGAACGGGTGGAATCAAACGTAGCATTGTCTCGCCAGTCTTGTCTGTCATCTGTTGTAGTCGATTCTGCTTTCTGGGAACGCAGTTCGACACTATGTGGATCATCACCTCTATGGCTGTGGTCATGTTGCACAGAGGCACTATTTTTTTCGGGATTAGCTTCTATCGTAGCACGAGCTTGGGGTTTGGTATCGCTACCTTATAGATTTTCACGTTTTGTGGGTTTTCTGCTTTTAGTCTTAGGAATAGGAGGCTCCCACCAAGCCCAAAAACAACAAGCATTGTGAGTACCCAGTGCCATTTTCGTTTTAGGAATTCCATTTTTTTCACCTTCCATAGTATAGAATCGCAATCGCGATTCCGCCTGTAATAGTGATGTGTTGAAGTGTTTGGTAGATTAAGATGCTTCTTATATCATTCTATCGTACACGCGGATGCGATTTTTGTCAATCTTTTTTCGCGAGAAAAATGAAAAAGTGTTACCGGATACCTCTCCAATTAAATCATTATGAACGTCTTATATTCTTTTGTAGATGCCGGGAAAGGGGCTCGAACCCTTACGCGCATAATGCACACTAGACCCTGAACCTAGCCTGTCTACCAATTCCAGCATCCCGGCGAGCAATTATAGTATATCCTAATTCCGGCGCGTTGTCAAATTAAAACCTAAAGAAACGAACGCTGAAAAAATCAGATTAAACTTGCAACACACTCAATATGTCTAATATCCTTAATATACCGATCACATTTTTTCGTAGTAGTGTCAAACTATGGTCGCGATTCTCCGCACAACCAAAAAGGAGTGCAAACTCATGAGAACAAAAATATTGATCTGCGCGATACTCGCGCTAAGTCTCACAGTTAGTTATAGCCAAGCCGAGATCGATCCGGATAGGATTGTCGGTATCTGGTTATTAGACGAAGGCAAGGGGGATGTCGCTGAAGACGCATCCGAAAATGGACGTGAAGGTACGATCACCAACGGGAAATGGGCGGACGGCAAGTTCGATGGTGCCCTTGAAATCAAGAAAGGTGGAACTGTTACGATTCCACTCGGCAAAGGCATCATCATTGATAAGGTGACTTTCATCCTTTGGCTGCAGTTTACGGACATCGCAGGTCAGCAAAACTACTTCTCTATCTGGGACCAGAGCAACAACCGATACGTCCCATATAAAGAAGGTGCAAACGTTCTGCGAAGTTGGACGAACACTTGGAATGTTACCAGTGGTGTGACCGTCAAAGCAGGGACATGGTATCATGTCGCCAATGTCTACGACGGGGACACCTGTAAAATCTACGTCAATGGCAAAGAGGAAGTCTCGCAAAAAGTGCCGAAGTTCCAACTCCAGGATCAGGATCAGACGGCATGGCTCGCTACAGACAGAGGAACAGGTTTTTTGTCTGCCGTTATTATGGATGAGGTGGGCATTTTCAATGATGGACTCACCGAAGACGAAGTTCAGGGTATTATGAACGACGGCATCGATTTCACCGCTTTCGCTGTGGAACCGTCGGATAAACTCTCTGTACTATGGGGTAAACTGAAGGCACAATAGCAATAATTTTGCGGTCCCCTTGCTGTGTTTGGGGACCGTTTCACAGAAGGAGGCACCGATGCGATACTTTGCGTACGGATCCAACATGAACGTTTCTCAGACGCAGCAACGGTGCCCCGGTATCACGCGTATAGGGCGGGCCCAACTCAAGGGGTTTCGCCTTGTTTTTAACTACCACGCTGATATTATCCCGGCGGAGGGATGTAGCGTTCACGGTGGGCTCTGGAAAATTACATCAGACCATGAAGTCGCACTTGATACGTACGAAGGTTACCCCACATACTACGGCAAATATTACCAAGACGATGTCATGTTCTACAGGATGAAAGAAGCGTCTGACAATTCGGAACCTCCGTCAAAGTGGTATCTCGAAATCATCATCCAAGGATACAAAGACTTCGGGTTAACGCAAGACGACTTTCAAGAGAGCCTCGGTGTCCAACAACTTGGGTTAACGCCTACAGACCTTGAGATGATTCTCGGTGTCTCAATGGATGAATTAGAACGTTTATTCTCCCGCGTGGCAACCGCTCCTGTCTACCGGTGAACCTTGTCCTTCAGATCACCCGTTTCACATACACATAATACGCCCCAATCGCTAACTCACCCGTTTCATCGGTAAATTCAGTATGCATGCGCGTCTGTCCAGCGGTGAGATTGAGCGTAAACGTCACGCCCTTTGCATCCGGGGCAATCGCTTGTGTAGCCGTCTGATTGCCAACGCGAATTTGTGCTGTTATTAACGCCAATGCCTTTCCACCGTTGTAAAGATCAATCTGATCACCAGGGATACCGTCTGTTATCGCCCTGTCTTCAGCGTAGGGCCACCGACGTAGCTCAAAACTGTACTGTCCATCTTCTGGAACCTCAATCGCCCAATACCCGTTACATTCCATGCCGCGACGGATCATTCCTTGATTCCAGGCGTGTGCTTCCCCGTGCCAATCGTGCGTTGTAATACACGTGACAGGTTCGCTTTGGGTGCCGACCACAATCGGACAGTCCTCATCAAACCGTTCAGAAACCAGTTTCCACCACGCTTCATAGTGTTCACGGAGTTCAGCGACAACTTCTGGATGTGCATCCGCAATATCGTGCCGCTGCCCAGGATCTGCTTGAATATCGTAGAGCTCTTTGCCGTTAATAAGTCGCCACCGTTGCGACATCGTCGCGCTGTCCTTCCATTTAATCGGATTTTCAACGCGCTGCGAATCGGTGACAATCACCCGTTCCTCCCACGTTTCCGGCTCATCTCTCAACAGTGGAACGATGCTTGTACCGTGGAAACTTGCACTCGAAGAGACTTCAAGATCGCAGAGATCTATCAACGTCGGCAATAAATCGATGTTCGCGGTGAGCTCATGTACCTCTTGCTTTTCCGTGAAACCGCCGCCGGGCCAATGCATGAACAGCGGGACGCGATGTCCACCTTCATAAGGCGATCCTTTTTTACCGCGCATCCCAGCGTTGTAGCCCGACGTAACGAACTGCCCCGCACCCAGGGCACACCCAGCCGCAGAACCGTTATCGGTCATGAAGATTAGGATGGTGTTCTCCTCAAGCCCCAAGACTCGGAGGTGATGCCGTAACCGCGCCATATTGTCATCAATATTGGTGATCATGCCATAGAAATTCGCACGATCCCCTGGGACATCCTTCCTTCGGTAGACTTCGCTGTAAGCATCCGGAACGCGGAACGGACCGTGAGGCGCGTTGGTAGAGAGATAACAGAAAAACGGACTGTTCTGACTGCCTTCAGCCTGACTGTTAGCTTGCCTGGCAATAAACGCCATCGCCTCTTGGAACCAGACATCGGTGCAGTAACCGTCGAACGGTTGTTCAGAACCGTTGCGGAAATAGGTGTCGTCAAAATAGTCGTTGCCCCAATAGTCAGGGGTTTGACTGATACCACCACCGCCGTGATAGAGTGCCTCATCAAAGCCTCTATCGTGCGGACGGAACGGGTAGTTGTCGCCGAGATGCCACTTGCCGAACATAGCGGTCTTATAGCCGTTGCGCCGGAAGATATCCGCCATCGTGACTTCGTCGCTACGGAGGAGCGAGCGTCCACCGATGGTATGCCACACGCCTGTGGAGTTGCAGTAGTGTCCCGTCATAATCCCCGCACGTGTCGGGGAACAGGTGGGACCGACGTGCAGGTTCTGCAGTTGCACGCTCTCATTAGCGAGCGCATCAAGATTCGGCGTATTGATTACCGGATTTCCGGTGCACCCCAAATCGCCGTAGCCTTGATCATCCGTGATAACAAAGACGAGATTTGGTGTATTCTGTTCTGCCACGATAATATCTCCTTCATTTTCTATTTCATAAGTGCATTTTGATAAAATTATAGTAAAATCTAAAGACTTTATACATTCTTCTTTCGATTCGCAACGTTTGTATTCTTCTATCCAGTTTCAAATTGGAGGCGATTCTGTTCGTAGTAGTTGGAGATGATCCTGTTCGTAGTAGGGCAATTTATTGCCCGTTCCTCGCCGATGGGTGCTGCGTAGTTGCGATTGGAATTAAACGGCGGGTCAAGATAGATCAAATCAATGGATTCTGTGTCTATGCCTCGCAGGACGGGTAGGTTGTCGTTTGAGAAGATGGTTCGGTTTTGGACGTTCATGGGTTTTGTTATATATGCTTCTTAATTTTGGTTATAAGTTCCGCGTCTCCAGTTTTCTCAGCTAAACTTAATGCTTTCTGAAAATCTTGATTTGCCTCTACAGCACGCCCTAATTTCTTTTTGGAAAACCCATGGTTGAAATACATATCTGCCGCTTCGGAATTTATGCGAATAGCCGCGTCGTAGTCAAGTATAGCGGCTTCATAGTGTCCAAGACGTGCTTTCTCGATTCCTCTGCCCTTGTATGCGGCATCATTTTCAGGCTCTAAACGGAGGACCATGTCCAAATCGGATATGGCTTCAAAATATTGCCCTATCCCGCTTCTCGCAAGGGAACGGTTATCATAGGCTGTTACAAATTTCGGATCAAGTCTAATAGCCTCGTCATAGTCACGGATAGCATCTTTAGGGTGTCCTAATTTGTATTTGGCATTACCTCTGTTATAGTAGGCGAGCGCATAGTTAGGGTCTAAACGGATAGCCTCGTCAAAGTCAGAAATCGCATCAAAGTATTGTTCTAATCTGTATTTTGCGAGGCCTCTGTTATAATATGCCTTTGTATTGTTAGGGTCTAAACGGATAGCTTCATCATAGTCAGAAATCGCTTCTATGTGTTGTCCTGTATCGCTTTTTGCTGCCCCTCTGTTATTATACGCTTTTGTATTGTTAGGGTCTAAACGGATAGCCTCGTCAAAACTGGATATGGCATTACTATAGTCTTCTTGTTTGAAGAACTTCTTGCCTATATCTAAGTAGTCTTCGGCAGATTTAGCAATGTTCTTAAAAGTATTATCTTTTTTCATCTAACTATCCCTATGCGATTTCGGCTCCGGGTGGTCTATTATCGGTTAAATTTCCTCGTCCGGTGTTTTCATCTGATTCATCTCTGCTTTCCTTGGCAACTTCTGGGGTTCTCCCGGCACTGTTTTGCTGGTTAAGACGGATCTGCACAAAAAGCACTATAATAGAAATAAGAAAAGGCGCGCCTATTATTGCAATCATCCATTGTAAAAGATTTACTCTGGCATTTAGCACCGCAACATCTGTCTGAATTTCATCGACTTTCTCGTCAAGTTCATTAAATTTTTGGTCAACATGAGTACGCATTTCATCTTCGGATTCATCTATTTTCTCAAGAATCTTTTCAAATTGTGATTGTGACAGAGCAGCAGACTGTTGTTCCTGTTGCGCATAAGCAGTAAAAGTGATCAAAAGGATAAAGAGTATTCCGAAAATGCTCCGAAGCGTTGCCTGTATGTTCGACATCATCGTTTCTCTTGACTGAATAAAATGGACCCTAAAAATCGTATGTTTTGGTGGGTAAGCGGTGATTTTATTTTACCATATTCAGAAAAGAGTTGTCAAAATATCGGTTAATTTACGTGTTGTGTTTCACATATTTAACGAGTTGTGCTAAATAACTATTTGTAACATATTGTTTCACATTTACATGACGTTTGTTAGTTTTTAACCTGAGTTGATTCCTTTTTTAGTCCCGTAGGGACGATATGTTTATAGAAAAACGTTGAATACCGTATCTTTAGTCCCGTAGGGACGATATGTTTATAACATAAAATT
>VYCT01000200.1 GCA_009843785.1 Candidatus Poribacteria bacterium
GTATAATAAGGAGTAGATTGCAAATTAGCGTTTAAAGATCTGAAGAGGAAATACATGACTCCAATTGGCATACGTTGGAAAATCCATGACCGGTACGGAAACGAGATTTATCTAACGCATGAACGGTGGCAACATATTACTACCTCAATTAATCATCCAGATATGGCAAACTGTGAAGAGCAACTAAAGGCTACAATTCAGTATGGTAGGCGGAAACAAGATTCGTTGAACCCGCAAAAGTACCGATATACTAATGCTTTCATCAATTTGCCAGCAGATAATACACATATTACAGCAATTGTCCTTTTCCGGTTTCGCGAAAGTTCAAATGGCGATCCTATCTCAAATAACTATATTGTTACAGCTTATCAGAAAAGGATTGGATAAAAAAATTATGAAGCAATCAATTTCTAACTATGATGAAGTAAGCGATACGCTTTACGTCTCGTTTGCCCCCAGTGAACACGCCACAGGCATTGAATTGACTCCCCACATTTTATTACGACTCAATAAACCAGAACGCAAAGCTGTTGGACTGACCCTTCTGGAATACTCTTTACTTGCCCAGAAGACGGACGTGGGGCCCCGGAGTTTTCCGCTTACAGGTTTAACCGAGTTATCCGATGACCTCCGAGAAATTGTCTTGGATATTCTTCAACGCCCACCAGTTAGTGACATCCTCCTGATTTCATCATATACGCCTTCAATTTCCGAAGCGATTCCGATTACGCTTCTGCAAGCAGCTTGCTAAACAGATTTGCAATATGTTGCTAATGCTGCAGTGTCTGTGAGATGAAAAGTTTGGTGCGTTCGTGTTGTGGGTTATCAAAGAAATCTGCGGGTGGTGCTTCCTCTACAATCAACCCTTCATCAAAGAAAAGTACCCGATCGGCAACTTCACGGGCAAACCCCATTTCGTGGGTAACAACAAGCATCGTCATGCCGGAGTGGGCAAGTTCGCGCATCACATCTAACACTTCTGAGATCATTTCGGGGTCAAGTGCGCTTGTGGGTTCATCAAAGAGCATAATCTTTGGCTCCAT
The DNA here is from genome assembly GCA_009843785.1 of Candidatus Poribacteria bacterium. Lineage (GTDB taxonomy): Bacteria > Poribacteria > WGA-4E > WGA-4E > WGA-3G > WGA-3G. Next base: position 1,044 of record VYCT01000200.1, read on the forward strand.
TGCTAATGCTCTTGCAATTGCGACGCGCTGCTGTTGTCCGCCCGATATTTCTGCGGGATACTTGTACGCCTGATCTGCAATATCCACCCGTTCTAAAAGCGATAAAGCTACCTCTTCTGCTTCACTCTTTGTCAGTTTCCTGACTCGGATCGGGCCTAAGGTTATATTCTCCAAGTTCGTCAGGTGTGGAAACAGGTTAAACTGTTGGAACACCATACCGACTTCTTGGCGGATAAGATTGATATTGCGGAGATCGTCGGTGAGTTCTACTCCGTCAATGATAATTGTGCCGCGCTGATGCTCCTCTAAGCGGTTCAATGTCCGAATAAAGGTAGATTTGCCTGATCCTGAGGGACCGCATATCACTGCCCTTTCACCTGTTTGGAACGAGGTCGTAATCCCTTTGAGGACATGGAAATCGTCGAACCATTTATGGACATCCTTGCACATAATAATGGGATCGTTCAACGCGTTTTCTTGTGCTGCCATTTTTTCCCTTCCTAAATATTCCCAATTGCGCCAGCCTGAATCTCTAAACTTTAGTGCTTTCCAACGCCCAAGTCTGTCTCAATGTCCTGGCTGGCGTATGACATCGCATAACAAAAAGCAAAATAGATAGCTGCGGCGAACAGATAGACCTCCGCTTGCAATCCGAGCCAGTCCGGATTAGCGATGACGCTTTTAGCGACACCCAAGAGATCAATGAGTCCGATGATAGAGACGAGAGATGTGTCCTTAAACAACGCGATGAATTGTCCAACGATCGCTGGAATGACGGATCGGAGTGCTTGCGGTAAGACGATAAATAGCGTCGTTTGCACATAGTTAAGTCCTACGGCTTGTGCAGCTTCATGTTGTCCCCTGGGGATTCCTTGAAGTCCGCCACGCACATTCTCTGCCATGTAGGCACCAGAAAAGAAGGTTATGCCGATCATCATCCGTAAAACTTGGTTAATATCAAAACCCGGCATGAATATTGGTATGAGGGTATTGCCCATGAATAGGATTGTGATCAACGGCACCCCGCGAACCGTCTCAATGTAAGTCGTTGAAACCCATCGGATAGCAGGGAGATTGCTCTGACGGCAGAGTGCTAAAAATACGCCAAGCGGGAAAGAAACGACGATACCTATGACGGCTAAAATCAACGTGAGAAGCAGTCCGCCCCAATTACTTGTCAGCACACCATTTTCCCCGAACCCACGTAATACCACCATGATTACTGGGAAAGAGAGTATCCACCCTCCCAAAATCCAAGGTCGCAAACCTGTTCTGCCGCGTCCAAGGAAGAACGAGACCGCTATCATAGCGTTCGCGCCTAAACACCATCCCCGCGTTGAGAGTTCAACAGGGAGAAGTGCACTGATAGACCAAACACCACTGAGAACAACAGCAAATCGGCGTACCAAACCGCCCCAGAGCCCAGCACTCAGACCCATGAGCACACTTAAGATATAAATCGCGTTCCATACGCGCCATATCTGTTCTTGTGGATAAGACCCGACCATAAAGAGCCGAAAATTCGCGGGGATCACATCCCATTCCGCTTCGGTGAACGCCCAAGTCAGAAACCCTTTAAAAGCAAAGAATAAGAGCACAAGTGCCAGGCAGGTCAAGAGCGTGTTGTACCAAGTGTTAAATAAATTGTCCTTGAGCCATCGCGCTGCCCCTTTTGTGTTGGCGGGTGGTTTAATTTCTTGTGTGAGCTCTTGTTCTTCCACTGTGTGATGTGCCTTTCTTATTAGTTATCGGTTGTCAGTTATCAGTAAAAGAGGTTTCTGCTTATTCCATAGTCTCTTAACTGAAAACTATTCTTCAGTTAGCGTCCGATTCGGGTAATCCGACGGTTATACCAATTCATGGCTGCTGATGTCGTCAAACTCATCACCAGATAGCTTACCATAATTATCGCGAAAACGGGAATTGATTGTCCCGTCTGAAGCATCATCGTCCTTCCGATGCCAAGCAGATCAGGGAAACCGATTGCGACCGCTAAACTTGAATTCTTCGCGAGGTTCAGGTACTGGCTTGTGAGCGGCGGCACGATGATAGGGACAGCCTGCGGGAGAACAACCAAGCGTAAGGTTTGCCCCTCCTTCAAACCGACGGATCTCGCGGCTTCCCTTTGCCCCTTAACGACTGATTGTATACCGCTTCTCACGACTTCGGCAATAAACGCACTTGTATATATGGAGAGCCCAACTAAGAGTGCAGAAAACTCCGGTGAAAAGCTCATTCCGCCTTGGTAGTTGAAGCCTTGCAGTGCTGGTAAATCCAGCGTAAAGGGTCTACCGGGTGTCAAAAACCATCCACAGAGCGCGACGATAAGGAAAGCAGGTAGGGCCCACTTCGCACGAAAACCGGGACGATCCAATCGTTGCAGCTGCCGCCACCGCAGCACATAGAGAAACACAGCAAGGAGTAAACCCGCACCGAGAAACCATAGCCAAATTTTCAGGCTTGAAGTCGGCTCAGGCGAAGGGAGGTATACCCCTCGGTTGTTAATGAACGCACCCCCGAAAAGCGAAAGACTCTCCCTGACATTCGGAAGTTGTGCGACTACGGCAGTATACCAAAATACAATCTGGAGTAGAAGCGGAACGTTGCGGAAACATTCCACATAGGCAGCCGCTATCGTTCGGATTAACCAGTTACTTGACAGTCGAGCGATGCCGAAAAAGAGACCGATAAATGTCGCGCAGACGATCCCTATGATACTGACTTTGAGGGTGTTCAGGACCCCAACCCAGAACGCTTTCAGATAGGTATCCGATGGATCGTAAGTGATCCCCTCTGAAATGCCAAACCCGGCTTCATCTTGGAAGAAATTGAGATTCAACGTCAGCCCAAGCCCACGAAGTCCCTCTAACATGTTCCTATAAAGAATAGCCAACAACAGGATTACGCCGAGCAAGAAGATACCCTGAAACAGCACTCGCAAAACTCGGACATCTCGCCAAAAAGGGATTTTTCCCGGTTCAACTTTAGGTGAATTATTTTCCATTTTTTAGTGTAATTCTGTCTATACTGTCGGATGCAAGCGGGCCCCTATCTATCGGAACGGAATCGCGTAGAGTAGACCGCCCTGCGTCCACGGTTTGTTGACCCCACGCGGCAGACCCAGCGGTGTCAGGTTGCGTTCAAAAATCTCGCCATAGTTGCCGACAGCAGCAATAACTTGACGCGCCCAGTCTTTCGGCAGACCGAGTTTTTCGCCCATACCGGCACCATCATCTATGCCCAAGAAACGCTTGATTTCGGGGTGCTCTGTTTCAAAGGTATTAACGTTGGCTTGCGTAATGCCGTGCTCTTCGGCAAAGAACGTCGCGTAAACAACCCAACTCACGACATCATTCCAATTGTTATCTCCGTGGACAGTCACAGGCCCCAAAGGTTCCTTTGAAATGGTTACGTCAAGAATAATATGATCGTCTGGATTTTTTAAGGATTGGCGGCGGGAGACTAATTGCGACTTATCGCTTGTCACCGCATCGCAACGCCCTTGATCGTAACTCTGGTAAAGCGTCTCAGTTTCCTCAAAAACAATAGGTTCAACTTCGATTCCTAAGGCGCGTGTGGTATCGGCAAGGTTTAACTCGGTCGTACTGCCAGCGGTGACACCGATAGTAGCACCTGCCAACTCCTTGAGCGAAGTTATACCGAGATCCTTGCGGAGCATAAAACCCTGACCGTCATAAAAGGTTGGCGGCGCGAAATCAGCACCTAAGTCGGTATCACGCGTCAGCGTCCAAGTGGTGTTGCGGATTAAAACATCTATTTCACCTGTCTGAAGGGCGGGAAAGCGATCAGCGGCCTTTAACGGACGGAACTCAACTTTATCTGGGTCACCCAACACAGCAGCGGCAATCGCTCTACCGTAGTCTACGTCGAAGCCTTTCCATTTACCATCCTGACCGAGGAAACCGAAACCGGGCAATTCTTTGTTTACGCCACAGATCAGTCGCCCTCTGTTTTTAACTTTGTCTAAGATACTCGCGTGATTGTCTGCAAGTACGGGTGTCACTAATGAAATCGCTAAAATTAACACGGATACGCGAAACAAAAATTTATTACGCACAGAAAACCTCTCTTTTTGATGTGCCTTCTATCGAAAAGGCAATTTGATTAAATTCTGTTATCACTGTTCACAATTTTATCAGTATCGAATTTATGACTTTCTGATAAACAGACAAGTAAATATTATCTATCACACATTGTATCAAACCGCCTTTATGTTGTCAAGGAAATTAATAGGGTCACTTACCCCCATTTTTTTTTGAGGGTAGTCTGTCGTTGATATTGTTAGG
>VYCT01000289.1 GCA_009843785.1 Candidatus Poribacteria bacterium
TCCCAAACATGTTGGGACACTCCAGATTCAATCGACGACTGCATCGGATACCTCAGCCAAGAATCCTAATGGCATCTATGTCATTGATTCCTTTCCGATACCTGTCTGCGACAATATTCGGATTTCACGTTCACGCCTGTATTAAGGCGAAGCATGGCGTGGGAAGATCGCCAGTTAGCATCGCTACTTTTAGGGTATCAGGGGAAACCTCATGGTCATTGAAATCGGCGAAATCGTTTTCATGCGCTATCAGCACCGGGTTTTGAGTTGAAAGTGCTTTTGTTTGTCATCGCAACGAGTATCAAGCAGCTATTTGGATAAAGGTAGCAACTTGGATTAATAATGGTATTAGTAACGTGAGGACGATATTTTCCTGCTTGTCTCTGGCAGTCGTAAGATCTTCTTTGGCTTTTTCCCACTCTTGAAATTGAGAACACTATACCTTCTGCTTCGGGTTCCAGAAGGCGCAAATCACCGCTGTAATCGGAATCGCGAGGACTAAGCCGAGCGTGCCAGCCAGCAACCGCACAATCTCCGCTGAGACGACACCGATACTCAGCAGCTGCGCCGGCGGCGATTTGAAGAAGGATAGATCCGGTGCCGTAATCGTCACGACAAGCAGCAACTCCACACCGAGATAAGCAAAGACCAATGTATTCACCATCGTTCCAAGGATGTCCGTGCCGACGTTGAGACCGGAGGCGATGAGCCGCCAGGTCGGCATGTTCGGGTTCGCCTTGCGAATCTCCTCCATACTCGATGCCACCTCAATCGCGCCATCCACGGCAACCCCTAACACACCCATCAACATCCCTGCCAAGAGGATCTGCACAAAATCGAAGGGCGGTGTGCGCGTCGCCTCTATAATGTCCGCTGAGATCGCGTTCTCTAACCCAGAAAAATGAAGATGTTGCTGCGCAAACAGCACAATCAGACCCGCGACCAAGATGCCACCCATCGTTCCGAGTACAGCTGAAAACGTCTTCCGACTCGGACCGATGACGAACACCAGCGACACAAACGCCACCGCGCCCGAAGTCAGCGTTACGATGAAGACTGCATTCGCGCCCTCCGAGATCAACGGCAGCATGAAGAAATAGATGACAGCAGCAGAGATGAGCATCGCGCACGCCGTACGGATGCCTTCAAGCCGACCCACGAGGATAATCAAGAGCAGCATGCCGCCAACCATCCAAATCAGGAAACGGTCTCTACCATAATCTTGGACGATGTTAACGAGGCTGATTTGCTCAGGATCCCCGGCGACACGGCACAGAATAACGTCACCCGGCTCCGCAGGGATGCTCAGCAACGGCATATTGTGGTTGACAATGTTCCGTAGCACCAAGCGTCTGCCTTTAAACATCCCGCTCAGCATCTCCACCTCAAGGATATGATGCTCACTTTTGGATTCATAGACGTTGAGGACAGTCTTCTGTCCCTGCGCCATTTCACGAATACTATAGGTCTGCTCATACTTCTCATCCGAAAGCAGCCAACGACTGTCTTTCCACGGTTTCACTGAGACGGTGATTTCGTCAGAGAGCGGGATATTTTCGTCGTTGAACGTCTGACGCAAAACGTCAGGCACCACACGATTGTCCAGATCACTTATCGCACTGCTGTCAATCTCAAAAAGGAAATTTCCGTTCGACTCAAGCAACCGGACAACTCTACCTTTCGCGTACTCCGATTGCTCGGAGATCGTCGCAGAGAGCTCGTGCGTTCGGTAGTATACAAAAATTGTACCCATCAGGACAATAACCATCGCGATCGGCACAGCGATACGTGCTTTGCTGCGCGGCGGGTCGGCACGGAACAATTCTTCTAATTCCGCTTCCGAAGGGAGGTCCTCATGGATTTCGGATTTGTCCACCTTCGCGTATTGCGTCAGGAACCCTGCAACGGATGCAGCAATCGGGACTGTCAGCACCAATCCAATCGTACCGACCACCGCTTGAATAATTGCAACGGCTGTCGCTTCATCGTTAACGAGCCGGAGAAATGGGTAGAGGTAACCGACCTCTGGGAACTCAATGCGCGGGAGCAGCATCGTCATCATGTGCGCGCCGAGATAGGCAAAGATGAGCGTGTCCGCCATTGTCCCCATAATATCGCGCCCAACATTCAGCCCTGCGCGAATCGCTTGTCGGACGGTGATGTTCGGATTCACCTGTTTGACTTCATGCACACTTGAGGAGATGGACATACTCACATCCATCATTGCACCGACAGCCCCCAAAATGATGCCAGCGGAGAGAATACCTGTGAAGTTCCAACCATGTGAGGCAGGGGTCCGCCACAATGCAATCCCCAGTTCAAGGAAACCAAACTCCTGTGCCAACCCTGTTAGAGCCATTGCCCGTTGACTAATCACCGATAAAATACCGACAGCCGCCAAGCCGCCGAGTGTCCCAAGCACCCCGGAGATGACCTTGAAACTAAACCCTGTAATCAGGACAAAGGTCGTTAATGTGAGGCATGCAGCAATAAGGAGGGCAACGCCGATGGGGTTGTAACCGCTGATCGTCAATGGCACAAGTAGGTAAACAACAGCAAGCGCAGTGACAAAGAGCGTCAGAATCGCACGGACACCTTTCATCCCGGCGACAAGTATCATCAGAATGCCTAAAGTACCCGCCAGATACAGCAGGAACGGCGTGCGGAAGTACTCGCGCATAGAGACCCGATCAATCTTCGGGTTCATCGGGTCCCGGAGCGGAATATCAAGGAACAACACATCGCCTTTGTGCAACACCCGATCCCCGAAGGCGCGGCCGGTCCAGACGTTGTTGACCTTGACGACCTCGCCGCGAAATTGTCCTGACAGGATACGGAACGACAACACTTGGTCGGCTTCGTCGCTTGTGTCTATGCCAATCACGCGTCCCAAGCAGACCAGCACCTGCAAGGCACCGTCGTGCGTCACCTCTGCGAACCGATAAAGTTGGACGTGTAAAACCGCAACGCTCAGCAGGATAAGTAAGATCGCAACGATTTTGATATTTTTTTCTTTCATGTTGTGTTTTCAGTTCAGTCCGAAAATGTGACGCGCCTATAAACATGACCTAAAAGGAGCTCACATTCAATTGAAGTGACAGGCACCACATCCTCAAGTTTTTGAAATTCAGTTGCAGACCACTGGTTCTCTTGTTTCTCTTGTCGGAGATGATGCTCCAAGTGTATTCGGTTTTGCGAAATTAGGATGTATTCTTTCAGCGATGCAATCTGTTGATATCGTGTAAATTTCTCGCGTCGATCATATGCTGCCGTCGAAGGCGACAGGACTTCTATCACCACAGTCGGGTTAAGAAGCGTATCAAAAACGTCATCTTCAAAACGTGGTTCCCCACAAACGACAGTGATATCCGGATAGAAGTAGGAAACGGGTGCCTGCACCCGAACGCGCATATCGCTGGCATAGACAAAACAATCCCGGTCCAACAATTGATCGTAAAGTTGATAGGAGGTATTCATTGTAATGATATTGTGGGCGTTGCTCGCGCCCGACATCGCGACTATCTCTCCATCCAGATATTCATGTTTCGTAACCGCCTTGCGTTCCCAATTAAGATATTCTATTGGTGTCAGATATGTCTGTGCTGTAACCGTTGACATGTGTGCCTCCACTGTTTTTGTCTTCTCAAAAAGGGCAAAAATTTGTGAATCAAATCACAAGGATGTCATTAATCCTTCTTTGCAAATAAGATGCCAATCAGAAACACTATAGGCCGCCAATCCGAGCAATAAAGTTGCACAAATCGGTGCAGCATTGGCAGATATATTGCCCAAATCCGTGCAGACGGAAGGTGGATCGCCGAATCGTGCTTTAGAGATGCTTCCGAATATTTTCGGCGACGCTACGTGGAATCCCTTTCACAGAGAGCAACCTATCCAGACTCGCTTCTCGGATCGCCTCAATAGAACCGAAATGTTGAAGCAGTGCCTGTTTCCGTTTCGGACCGAGGTTCGGAATCTCGTCAAGCACAGACGCACTCAGCGATTTCTGCCGGAGCCGTCGATGATACGTAATCGCAAACCGATGCGCTTCATCTCGTAACCGTTGGATCATGTGCAAAGTCGGATTATCCTCGCGCAACACAATCGGTTCGGATTTCCCCGGCACAAAAATCTCCTCAATCCGTTTCGCAAGCGCAATCATCGGAATATCAGGAAGGCGGGACGCAGCGAAAGCCTTCATAGCTGCCTGTGCCGCCCCCAGCTGACCTTTCCCGCCATCAATGAGCATCAGGTCCGGCAGTTTATTAAATTTTTCATCGTCTGCGATGGCACGCCGGAAGCGGCGCGTGAGCACCTCTTGCATCATTGCGTAATCGTTCTGTCCCTCAACCGAGCGGATCTTGAACCGCCGGTACTCACTCGAAGCAGGTTTCCCATCCTCCAAAACCACCATTGACCCAACAGCAAACCGATCACCGAGATTGGAAATATCGTACGCCTCAATCCGTCTGAGCGGGTGTTTTAATTCAAGCAGCTCCTGCAGTTCAACGAGTGCGGGTTCCACACCACTACTATAAACCACGTTCTGTTCACGTTGCGTCAGCAGAATTTCAGCATTTTTGGATGCCAAAGTTTGTAGTTTCCTGAGCCGCCCCGCTCTCGGTACATGTAACCCGACACGACTCCCTCGCTTCTCGCTCAGCCAATTTTCTATCAGCTCTACGGATTCAATCGGCATCGGCAAAACAACCGTCTTCGGCACGAAGACCGCGTTTTGATAATACTGCGAAATGAACGCACTTAACGCCGTCGCGAGCGACTCTGGGTCCGCATCGTTGAGGTAGTAGTGTTCACGTTCAAGCAGCTTACCGTCTCGCACCCGCAGCAGCTGCACGCACGCAATATCAGTCCGCGCCGCAATACCGATGACATCCTCGTCTGCCGCGGAGACACTATCCATATTCTGTGTTGTAATCGCCTGTTGAACGTCTTTAAGCGTGTCGCGATACTTCGCAGCAGTCTCAAAATCGAGTGCCTCCGCTGCGGCTTCCATCTGTGCTGTCAATTCTTTAACAACAGCGTCCGTATTCCCACTCAAGAACTGACAGACCTTCCGAACGATCTCGTCGTAATCCGCAACACTGATCTTATCTGCACAGGGACCCGGACACCGACCGATGTGATAATCCAAACAGACCCGGTACCTATTCTCCGTCTCTGTGAGCGGTAGGGTACAGGTACGGATAGGAAAAAACTTCGTCAACTGTTTAACGACTTGCCGTGTTGAACGGACG
>VYCT01000043.1 GCA_009843785.1 Candidatus Poribacteria bacterium
AAGGGTTTAACGCACTTTTTAACAACTTTTTGCAAGTCCAAAACGACTAATTCCGGTTTGGAATACCGCGCCCGTGCCGAGACCGCTCTGTGTCCGTCGCCGCCACTGCCGCGTGTGTGTTCCGGATGTGAGAGTCCCTGATTGTGAGGTCGCACCGTTACCGCGTGCGTGTGAACCGCTGAAACGTCGGCAAAAGTTGTCTCTTGAAGCTGTTGCGATAGATCCACTTCAGAGCGTCTCGCGGGTGTCCACTTTAGACATCATGCGGGCGATCGGTCGATAATGGAGGTCTCCCGATGTTTGTGATCCGTTTATCGTCAGTCCTGTTGTTGCTCGCCATCGTGCTTTTTATAGGTTGCGGTGAGCCGCCCCAGGAGATAAAGTTAGCGGTCGCTGGTATGGATTGAGGCGGTTGTGCCGAAGAGGTGCGGTCCGCACTCGGTAAAGTTTCAGGTGAATTGGAGATCGTCTCGGTTTCTATCCCTGATAGAAGGGTCGTTGTGAAAAGTAACGTTAAAAGTTCGGTGCTGATCTCTGCTTTAGCGACAGTGGGTTTTGGTGCTGAAGTCGTCAAATAAGAACCCGATACAGACGTGTATCGGTGTCAAACTCAAGGAGTGAAAACATGTTTTTACGAAAATACTGGATACCGATCTCGGTGTTCATCGTGGCAATCGCAGGCGTAGGTCTTTACCTGCTCGCGACGCAGCCACCGAAAGACCAGATTCTGATTATCAAACCCGTTGAACCTCTGCCGAAGCCTCCAGTCGCGGAAGCACCTGTTGGTGATACCTCGCAAGGTGAAAACGTCCATGCAGACGGCACATGGCATGCCGAGCCGCATGATAAGTCACAGCCTCCAACGAAGGTTGAAATGCGGGGAAACCCCCACCCCAGTGACGTATTTGTGAAAGAAGCACCTGAGATCCGTTATAACGGGAAACTGTTCCATGAACTCACTCCCAAAGAAAGAGCGAAAATATGGGAAAAGGCGTACCGAGAAAACGTTAAGGATGCTCCGCCACCTCCTGGGTATCTAAAAGCGGCAGAGGCAGAATTTCAACGCATTCTAAGATCTCTTGATGAACCGCAAGTGGAAATAACTTTTGTAACCGGTTTTGCTCCGAACCGAGTGCAACTTTCGACATACCTCGACTTACAAGCAAAATTACGCGTTGCTGAGAGTACAGGTGCGACACTTGAAGCCAACACACTGCGCGCTGAAATTGAATCTCTGCAAGCCGCGGCGCGAGGTAAAGTCCCTCTGGTCACCGGTTCCTATCAGAGTGAAAAAGGCAAACGCAAAATACGTCAGGCGATGAAGGAGAAAGAAGAACAGGCGTATAGAGACTTAGGGCTTGGACACATGGTGGAAGCCGATATCAGCGGACTGACGCAGGTCCGACCCACTCGTCCCCACTAAATGACAAGGAGTTTATTTATGTTTTCCAAAAAGATTCTTTTCTTGATTTGCTGTCTTTTGTTTCTGTGTCTTCCAAGTTTTTTATTTGCAGGCGACCTCGTCGGCGACGCAGGTCTCACCTGCAACACAGGCCCCACAGGGGTGTGTGATACTTCTGACTATACGTGGTATGAAACTTTAGACTTAAGCAGTGGTGTAATCTCGGGGTACTGGTCCCCATCCCAACCTGGTAATGTGTCGGTCGGTTTCGAGGCAACTGCTACAGGATATGGGTATATCAAAGCATCCTTGTCATATACCGTTGGTAGTGTCTCCGGTTCTTTAAATCTAAGAGCCGAAGCCGGTTACTATGGCGTTGCCTTCTTTGTCCCCTTCACTGTTCCTGCAATAAATAAATCTGTCGGTGCAACGGGTGTTGTTGGTTCAATCGGTAGCCATTTCGGTCGCTACGATTGGGATGTTGAAGGCACAGCCTATGTTCAAGCAGTCTATTGGAAACCAGAGGCAGGTTTCCCTGTTCAAGGAGGCGAATTCGAGGACTATGGCGATGCAAACGATAAGGATGTTACAGGAAGTGGATCTTTTAAAGTCTCTTCGAAAAAAGTCTGTCCAAAGTGTGGATTGACAGACATCTCATATTTTTCCGAACACAAATACATGAGTTGTTCTGCCTCCATTACCCAAAATGGTAGTACCGTGTATTGTAGTGCTGGTAGCGACGTGTGGAAATGTCAGGATCATACTCACGTATTTGATTCGTCAGGTTCTGGTAGTAGTGGTAGCACGCCGCCGAGTGGGGGTAGCACACCGCCATCAGGAGGTGGTAGCACCCCACCACAGTCGACCGACAACACGCCGAATTGTCAGGATTGCACGTCAGATTGTAGTTCACCGTGTAGCTGCACCAACTCGGGAACGTGTGGTGGGACGGTAACGGACAACACGCCCAATTGTTCAGGTTGCACAAGTCATTGTTCCTCGCCGTGTAGTTGTTCGGATTCTGGAACGTGTAATGGGACCGTGGCAGCCCCGCCACCCTCACCGCCTGAGCCGACACTGGTTGCGTGTGAGCGTGGTCGTGGTTGTACGGTTCGGAGTTCCAATGGCAGACAGTGCTATGTGGATCCGTCTCGTTCGGCGTGTGGTCATGGCTACTGGTCTTGCAATTCGTCAGCGGTCTCTTGGCACGTGACCTCTCACCCCTGCACGCGTTCGGGGTGTGGTGCGAGTTATACCAACTGCTCGAGAGGCAATGGCACGTGTCGTGCCCCTCATCCTAAGGGCGGAACTTACCAGTGGCATGGTAATTAGCCGTGTGTTTCACGCTGAACCCTATCCACCGACGCGCCGGTGGTCTTTGGATCGCTGGCGCGTTCGTCTTACTGCTGATTGTTGTTGTGGTGCGTCTGCTGTCGTCCGCGCCTGTGAGACATGCCCCTGAACCCGTCAAGGAGAGAACATCACCCTCACACCGACGCGATCAGCAGACCCCACCTCCAGTCTTTGATACCGAAACCTACTATCGCACCATCATCGACAATAACCTGTTCCGTCCGCTGGGGTGGACACCGCCGCGCCCGGTGGAACCCTATCGCTTACTTGGCACAATCCTGCCCACCGACGAGAAAATACCACCCCAGGCGATTATCCAGGTTTCCACTGCCGGAAATAAGACGCACATCGTCAGCATCGGTGATACCCTTGACGCGGACACCAAGATCGTTGACATCCAACCCAAGCAGGTCGTCCTTGACAGGACGGGACAACAAACCACTCTGAAGTTAGATACATCTCCGTGGATAAGCACTTCCAAAGGACGCTTCTCACGCCGAAGATGATCGTCAATGTTGTACCTTCTTGCAAAGAGATTCAACAGTGTCAATAGTATACCAAGAACCGACTGCTGATGGAGACCGACAGCCAATAAATCACGGATACACAAACTTACCCAGAACTTTCCGAACAGATGCGCCCGTTGCAGAAGGCAGATTCCCCGCATTACCGTGGAGGGTCTCATTCGCCAGAATCGCAAACGCAATCGCCTCCTTCGCATCCGCCGAGATACCAGAGTTGTCCACGGGTTCAACCGATGTATCTGATAGGAGTTCGTTGAGTCGATGCATGATTGTCTGATTGTGGACACCACCGCCACTTACATAAAGCGTGTCTATAGGGTTCTGTTCAGTTACAAATTTTGCGATATAGTCGGCAATCGTTTGGACTGTCAACTCGGTCAACGTCGCAATGCAATCGTTGTCTGAAAGCTCATGTTCATGGCAAGCCGCCAGACATTCCATCGCATAAGTGTACCCAAACATCTCACGTCCAGTGGTTTTCGGCGGGGACTGATGGAAAAACGGGTGCTTTAACCATTCACCGATGAGCAGCTGGTGAGCCGTACCTGCCGCGGCGCGTGTGCCGTCTTTATCGTAGTGTTCCGCCCCTTCCGTGATTTCCGATACAACGGCATCAATACACATGTTACCGGGCCCCGTATCCGCAGCACAGACGGAATCAAACGTTCCGTTTGCAGGTAGCACCGTGAGATTCGCAATCCCGCCGATGTTCAAGAGTCCGACTGTTTTAACGCTGTTATGGAACAGTAGATAATCGATGTATGACACCAACGGCGCGCCCTGCCCGCCTGCTGCCATATCTGCGACGCGAAAATCCGCTATCGTCGGAATCCCTGTTTCGTGTGCGATAACCGCAGGCTCGCCAATCTGCAATGTCGAAGGTTCTTTAATGTTCCTGTTACCAGTGACCAGTGACCAGTGACCAGAAAATGCAATAGTTGGGTTCTCCTCTCTCTTAACTGGCGACTGGTAACTGGTGACTGGTGACTGGTGCGGCAAATGGTAAATCGTTTGACCGTGTGAACCGATAAGGTCAATGTCGTTAGCAGACATTCCACTTTTTTGCAGAATACATTTCACAGCCTCCGCGAAGAGGTGTCCGATATAAAAGTTCATCTCACAGATATCATCAACGCGACCGGTATCGGGGTGGCAGAGCGCAAGGATACGTTGTGGTACGCCGGGCGGAAAATGGAAGGTCTCAAAAGCGATCAACTCCACTTCGATTTCTAAACCGTGTCCAGTAATTTCAACGACCGCAGCATCAATGCCGTCAACTGAAGTCCCCGACATTAAACCGATAACACATTTTTTATCTTTATTGAGCAACTCAATAAACGCTTTCATAATTGTTCCTTAGGCGTAGGCATGATACTGTATTGTGTTGTCCCGCCACGTTTGAAGTTCCTGCTCCCACCGCCCCTGAATTGTATCCACTGATTTGGAATTTGACAAGGCATCTCGGAGCCAGATGTTTCCTGCTAACCTGTCAAAATGGGCGGGTAAAAATTCAAAATGGTCTCTATACTCGGTGCTTAAAACGGATAACATCTGGAGAGCTGTCTCTATGGGTCGGAATTGCGTTCTGTCGGTAATGTGGATTGCAACGCCGCTGCAGGTCTGTTTTGCGTACTTTGTGGTTTCAGTCGCCGGCGCGGGTGTAAAAACGACAGGACGGAACCGAACCCCGGGTAATTGACAGTTATTCAGCTGTTCTGCCCACCTCTCGCCATTACACCAAGGTGCCCCAATGTATTCAAACGGCTTCGTCGTGCCGCGACCCTCGCTCATGTTTGTCCCTTCAAACAGGCATAAACCCGGGTAAAGCACTGCTGTTGTGAGTGTCGGCATATTCGGCGATGGTGGCACCCACGGCAAACCTGTATCATCGTACCACATGCAGCGTTTATATCCGCGCATCCACGCCACTTTTAGTTGACAGGACGGCACGCGTTCCGCTTTCAACAATACCGCCAATTCGCCGATTGTCAACCCGTAGCGGATAGGGATCGTGTGTATGCCTACGAACGATTCAGAACCGCTTTCTAACACCGGGCCCTCTACAGCAGTGCACGTAATAGGATTCGGTCGGTCCGTAACAATGAACGCAACGCCACAGTCGCTGGCGGCTTCCATTGCATGGAGTAAGGTTGAAATGTAGGTATAATAACGCGCACCGACATCTTGCATGTCGTAGATAAGCAGGTCTATGCCTTCAAGTTGATCCGCTGTCGGACGCATCGACTGTCCATAGAGGCTAAAAACCGGCACGCTTACTGGATTTTCATCAGGTGTTTCAACACTATTAATAGCGATACCGTCTTGGACTGCTCCCCAGAGTCCATGCTCTGGGGAAAAAATCGCAGAAAGCTGACACGCGGGTGCTTCGGCGAAAAGCCGATAGTTGCTCTGGAGAGTAGCATCAACCCCCGTATGGTTTGTAATCAGCCCGATGGATTTCCCTCGAATCCAATCGCTTTTCTCGCTGAGCAAGATGCTCAACCCTAATTCTGTTTGTTGTGATTTTGCCGGAACATCCATCTTTTCGTTTTTTTATAGTTATCGGAGGGAATAGTTATCAGTTTTCGGTTCGCTTTTCTTTCAGAAAACCTTTCAGTTATCGGTAACAAGAGGGTAACATAGACGATATGGGTATACCTAAACCCTCTTAACCGATGACTGATAACCGATAACCGAAAACCATTTCATGGAACATCTTCCGAAATTCAATAATACCGCGGCGATCAGCATCCGGATGTACCCGATTTGTCAGCAGAATAGCCGCGAGTTTCCTTTTTAAACATATCCGTATTGAAGTCCCCGTGAACCCAGTATGATAAAGACATCCATCATCTGTCACTGCCCAACCGACACAGCGGCGTTCCCCTTCTGCTGAGGCGACTTGACGCATCGTGCTGAGACTCCCCGGACGTAAGAGCGTACCGCCATTGTCCATTAACGCCCGACAAAACTTTCCGAGATCCGTCGATGTAGAAAAGAGTCCCGCATTGCCTGAAACACCCCCGAGAAAATGTGCATTTTCATCGTGAACCTGTCCCATAATTACACCTTCTCGCCAGTCGTAGCGTTCATAGTTGACCATCCGGCGTTCAAAACTGTTAGAATCCTCAGTAGCCGCACAGTTTCCATGCCACGCCTTCGGCGGATTGAACCGCGTCTGCTCCATACCGAGCGGTGCGAATATCCGATCCTGCGCCAATTTGTCAAGCCGTTGTTTCGTTACCTGTTCAAGCAGCGCACCCAGCACAATATACCCTAAGCAACTATACACCGCCTTCTCTCCGGGTTGAGATTCCAATGCTACCTCACCGAGATAAGAAGTCACATGCTCGCGCGAACCCGCTCGCAAGTAGAGAGGGATCCATGCCGGAAGTCCTGAGGTATGTGTTAACAGATGGGTAAGCGTTACGCCTTTCTGCCTGAACGCCGGCAAGTATTTTTCAGCAGGTGCATTGAGGGAGAGTTTGCCGCTCTCAACAAGCTGCATGCAGAGCGTCCCGATGACAATTGGTTTTGTCAGCGATGCCAAGTCAAACAGGGTCGTCCGAAACATCGGTAGTCGTTTCGGCTTTATAGATCGGAAACCGAACGCTTCGTGGTAAAGCCCCTTCGCATCGGTGAGGATATAGATAACCGCCCCAGGAAATACCTTCTCTGCAATGCTATTCTCAATAAGTGTTGAAATCGAATTTTTGAACATGGTAGTAGGCACAATCCGTACGAATCCTAACCTCATAGATACAAGAACCTTTGTAGCATAGGCTGTTAGCCTGTGCGTGTATAAGGCGCAACCTCACAGGATACGCTACAAAACTGAAAACTAAATAGCCCTAAGTGCCCGCGATTTAGGATTGACGAGCGAACTGCCTATATGATACACTATCTACTATATTTTTAGAAGCATTTTTAACGATTGCGTACCGTAGCTCGGAGACTAAATCATGGAATTATCCCCGCAAGAACTTCAAGCGATAACAACAGTTGAGAAACCTTGGGGAGGCTTCATACAATATGTACTCAATCAACCTGTCACTGTCAAAATCTTAGAAATTCGGGCAGGCGAGCAGGTGAGTTATCAGTATCACCACCACCGGAGTGAGTTATGGATTCCGCTTGATGAGGGTGCCTGCTTGAAACTTGACGGTACCCTTCAACGTCCCAAACCTATGGAACCTGTGTTTATTCCGCAGGGTGCGAAACATCAACTCATCGGTGAATCGAAAGACTATCGGATACTCGAAATCTCGTTCGGGCACTTTGATGAAGAAGATATCGTCCGCTTATCGGACAAATATGGAAGAATTTAGTAAAAGGGAGATTTTGTTGGACAGAAAACTTCATTTTTCGTTTGACGATAGCGGGTCAAGTTCATTTCCACAGGCAGCGCAACAGAAAGTTGATGCCGCCTTGCAGAAGATTCACGCGCTATTTCAGGAAGAGGCATCAGCCCCGCTTGCCGACTTGGAACACGGACTTCGTGCCTGGACCCGCAGTCATCTACAAGACGAAGATATTGACAAAGTCACGATGTTAGCTACGCGTGCCCGCGAAGATTTTTCGGCACTGGTTGTCATCGGTATAGGCGGCTCTGATTTAAGTGCGCGTGTCTTTCACGATTCTTTCAATCATCCATACCACAACTTGCTATCAACTGAAGAACGCGGCGGCGCGCCAGAGGTCTATTTTACAGGTGATACCTTCGATCCACGCAAACTCGTCGGCTTAATTGAGATGCTCAAAACGCGAAATCTCCTCCAGAAAACACTCTTCAACGTCATCAGTAAATCTGGCACAACAACTGAGACAATGGCGACATTGATGATTATCCGTGAAGTACTTGGTGATGTAAACTATCAGCAGCAGATCCTCGCGACCACCGGGCTAACCACTGACAGTGTACTGTTCCGAATGCATGAACAAACCTCTTTTTACGGCGGCACCCTACTTCCTGTACCCGATGGTGTCGGCGGACGGTTCTCAGCCTTCTCGCCAGTGGGCCTGCTCTTTCTCGCTATGACAGCGGGAAAAGGCGAAACTCCAGAAACCCGCATCCGTGTCGCGGTGGAAGGTGTAAAACAAGCACACGAGGATTTTTTCCTGCCTTGTGAACATCAAGATAATGTCGCCTATCAACTTGCTCGCTGGATTCACCTCGCTGAAGAAGTTGACGGCAAAAGCTCTATTGTTTTCTATAACTATGCCGATAACAGCTGCCTCGGTGAGTGGTTTGTCCAACTTTGTACGGAATCTATTCAAGAACGCGGGGCTGGTCCTAACGTCATAAATGCGAAGGGCCCCACGAGTAATCACTCAATTCTCAACGGCATCATCGCGGGCCCAAGAGATAAAGCTGTCCTATTTATCCATTGGAAGGAACTTGGCACCGATTTAGTGCTGCCGAGAGACACTAAAATGGACAGAAAGTTAACCGACTTTGAAGGGTTATCCATGACGCACCTGCAGAACGCCTCCTACCGCGGCACCGCCTTGGATTTTAGCGAGAACGGTGTATCCAATGCGACGTTAACCCTTTCAAAACGGGATATTAAATCTGTTTGTCAGTTGATGCGTCTCTTAATGGATACCATTGCCGTGAAAGGCAGACTCCAAGATTTGCACCTTGACACCGATAGCGGAAATGAGTTAACATATCTCCAAGATGGTGTTGAAGGTTATAAACGGAATTTCCGATCTTTTTTGTGAAGGCTGTTAGCCCCCGTGGCATTCACTGCACTCACCCTCGGCAGTTGGTTTTCGGATCAGACGAGCGTTGATTGTGGCATACAAAGACTACGCAACTGTCACAGGTGTTAACTCTCACTGCGAGGCAAACCAATAACGAAAGAAAATGAGGAATAAACTCTCTACTCTACAGTTTCATGATAAGATATTTATCGCTTATGGTTTCATTTTCCTCGTCATGTTTGGTGTTGTCTTTGGGAGTACCAGTTTCCTGATCCAGCTCGCTTTTAAAAGGGAAATTGATAAGTACGTTGAAACCCTCCAAGGCACAATTTCAAACAGTTACCAGGTTTTCCTTAACAAAGTTCAGAAGGAGGTTCATGCTACAGCCGCTGATGAGAGATTGCTTGGCTACATACAAAGAGAGGCTACCCTCGGTTATCTACCGACACCAGACTTTGACCTCTTCGAGTATGGCACCGCAGACGGGAAATTGCTATACCCGAACCTAAAAACTGCAAGAAATCTACGCACCTATAATTGGGTTGACAACGAGAGCGGACACATACAACTCAGATATATCCCGCAACAGAGCGATCTCGGATTACAGTTTGTGGTTCAAGTAAGGGCATCGGGCGAATGGGGATTCGTTACAGGTGGCTACCGCTTGCAAACATGGCTGGAAACAACCCAAACGAGTATTCAGTCAGACGAGCATCCGATTTTTCTTGTCAGAAAGCCGCAAACATCTGACACGACAGGTTTCAGTACTGAAGAATCGGAGCATTGGCTTCCATTGAATAATGCCGCTCGACACGTCCCACTTGGTAATCGGTTTCAATTACTTTCCGGTTCGCAACTCCGACAAAAAGTCACTTTAGAGGGATCAGAAGAAACCGACGGGAGTACTTATACCGCTTCTCGAATAACACCTTTTACTTCTGCTTTCGCGACGACACGTGAAACACCACCTGTTGATCTAATCGTCGCATATTCGCATGCCCGCCAAATGAAATGGCAGCGGCGGCTTACACTTACACTGCTTTTAAGTGGTGTCGTTGGACTCGTATTGGTTTATCTCATTAGTTACATCATTAGCCGTCGCATCACCCGTCCTATTGCGACACTGCGTGAAGGCGTTAGCCATATCGCTGCTGGTAATCTTGATCATCGTGTTGTTATCCAATCACACAATGAGATCGGACAGCTTGCGGATGGATTCAACCGGATGGCGCGAGACCTGAAACTGGGTTTAGAGGAGCGTATGGCGGCAGAACGGGCAGCAACATGGCGAGATGTCGCACGGCAGGTGGCGCACGAAATCAAAAATCCGCTTTTCCCGATCCAACTCTCTGTTGAGAACTTACAACAGGCGAAATCTAAACCTGAGGTTTTCGAGCAGATATTTAAGGAGTGTACGGATACCGTCATTGAGGAAGTTGATCGCATCGGAAAGTTAATAGATGGGTTTCATCAATTTGCGCAGATGCCGAAACCAGAGAAAAAACTCTGCCAGTTAAATGATATTGTCCGATCTATTCTGACGTTATATACCGGTGGACAGGTACCAGTTCTCGATCAGGAAAACGAAGACACAGCGATAATTTCAGGACACGAGAACTTGACACGCTCGAATCCTAACAGTGAATTTTGGCTTAAAAATATTTCTAAGATTCAGGTCGAAACTGAGTTGGAACAACTTCCACGACTGCTGCTTGACCCAAAGCAGATCGCACAGGTACTCGGTAACCTCTTGAAAAACGCGATTGAAGCGATGCCTGATGGCGGCACGCTTAAAGTTAAAACTTATTTCATGCCAAGTTCACCACAGAACAACGAAAACAGTGGAGATGATGGGACAATAAACGCGGACACCCCCGGCACGGTTTCACTGGAAATCCACGATACGGGACATGGTATGTCCGATGAAACGATGGCGAATCTTTTTGTGCCGTATTTCACAACGAAGTCAGAAACAGATGGACGCGGGCTTGGCATACCAATTGTCAGACAGATTGTTGCTGAACATGGTGCCGAGATTGATTTTCAAAGTACCGAGGGCGTAGGTACAACGGTCCGTATCCGTTTCTCAGACGACCCATCTGAACGTTCCGAAGCATTAACGCCAGAACCGGAAGAATTGACACCACTCACAGGTTTAAGACCTAAACTGGAAACAGAAGAACGGTCAGGAGACACTCACGAATGAACTTTAAACACAATGCGTTAGGACAAAGATAATGGAAACTATTCTGATTGTAGACGACGAAAAAAATACGCTTAAGATGTTATCGCAGGGGCTGAAGATGCGGGGGTTTAAAGCCTTAACAGCGGCAAGTGGTGAGGCGGCATTGGAGCAGGCAGCAAAATCCGATGTAGATCTTGTGCTATTGGATATCCGTATGGAAAACGGCATGGATGGTGTCCAGACGCTCGTGAAACTCCGTGAACGCTACCCGGAATTAAACGTCGTGATGATGTCGGCACAGCAGGATATCGAAATCGCTGTGAAAACGATGGAACTCGGCGCGAAACGGTATATTACGAAACCTATTCGTATCGACAAAATTCTGTCCAGTGTTCAGCCGTTTTTGGAGATATCGCGTCTCTCGCAAGAAAATGAGATTCTGAAATCTCAAATTACGCCCAGTGATGAGATGGTAGGTGAGAGTGCCGCTATTTCACACCTCCGCTCACAAATTGATCGGGTCGCGGGAAGCAAACTCGGCGTCTTGATCTCTGGTGAGAACGGCACTGGTAAGCAGCTGGTTGCTAACGCTATCCATCAAAAGAGCAGCCGTGCAGCGAAAACCTTTATCCCTCTCAACTGTGCTGCATTGCCCGATGAACTCATTGAGAGCGAACTCTTCGGACATGAGCGCGGCGCGTTTACAGGTGCCGACTCCCGAAGGCAGGGGCGCTTTGAACTCGCAGACGGTGGAACCCTTTTTCTTGATGAAATCGGAGATATGAGCCTAAAGGCGCAAGCAAAAGTGCTCCGCGTCATCGAAACCGGTGAAGTCGAACGCCTCGGCGGCAATCAGATTCGGATAGTGGATGTACGGATTATCGCCGCAACTAACAAAAATCTATCTGAAGAGATTGAGAACGGGCAGTTCCGACGGGATCTCTTCTATCGCCTGAATGTTGTGCCTATTAAGGTCCCACCGCTTCGGGAGCGCACAGAGGATATCCCGTTGTTAGTCCAGTACTTCGCCGAACGTCTGCAACTCAATATGGGGTCTACTCCAAAAGCCATTGATCCGGGGGCTTATACCGTGTTTCAAAGTTACAACTGGCCCGGGAACATCCGAGAACTAAAAAACATCGTTGAACGTCTCCTTATTATGGTGAACAGAGATGTCGTCATGGCACCGGATGTTGCGGAGGCACTTTCCCTAATACCCCAATTGTCCACACCATCTCAACTTTCAGATGATCTTTTGGATCCTGGTGCCTTACAGTCGCTGCCAAGTGTAGCACTCTACAAACCAGGGACCGCCTTAAGTCAGATGATGGATACCGCCGAAGCGCAGTGCATTCTCGCGGCTTTGGAGGAATTTAACTGGAACATCCGGCGTACCGCGGAGGCATTAGAGGTTGAGCGGAGCAACTTATACAAAAAAATGAACAAGTACGGTATTTCACGTCCGGATTCCGAGGAATAGTTTGGGCTAACGATGCTACAGAATCACATCATCAAAAACGGCGGAATGACCCGCCTTCAACTGCTTATTCTCATTGCCATCGTTGCTGTGATTGGCGTACTCTCTTTTCCACCGTGGTTAGAACAGCGTAAGGTTAGCACAGCAGATATAGATGTTGAAACGGTTGCCGTTGCTATTAAGAAGTACCATAGACATACGGGGAGTTACCCGACGAGTTTGGATGCACTGGTGACAGATCCGGGTGTTGAAGGGTGGCGCGGGAATTATCTGGAAGCTGTTCCCGAAACACCTTGGGGCGGCCGTTATGTCCTTCTTCCAGAGAGTTATAAGGTGGGAATAGCGAAAAATCACCCACGCGCGCCCGAAAAATATAGAATCGGTGGTGTCGCAGAAATCAGCAGAGTCTATCATGCCGACGCACACCTCGGCGAGAAATATTGGTGGTAATTAGTTATCGGTTATCAGTTATCAGTTGTCAGTTAATATCTTGTGGCAGTCGCTTCATAGGTCACTACCGCAGCATATCTCTTTAACTGATAACTGAAAACTAAGAAAAAAATATGTGGGTCTTTATTTTTCTCTTTGGTTTAGCAATTGGTAGTTTTCTCAATGTCTGTATCTACCGAATTCCACGCGAAGCTCTATCGATTCATTCGCCGCGCCGTTCTTTTTGTCCAGAATGTAATACACCGATAAGTCCTTACGACAATATCCCTGTCCTGAGTTACCTGCTTTTGCGCGGAAAGTGTCGGCGGTGTCGCGCGACAATTTCTATTCTATATCCTTTAGTCGAACTCGCAACAGCTGGGATATTTCTCTTTCTATTTTACCGTTTCGGATTGACCCTCGAATTTCTGCTCGCGCTCGTTTTCATCTCAGTGCTACTGCCAATCTCCGTCATTGATGCGCAGCACTATATTATACCAAACACTCTCATTGTGACAGGATTGATTCTCGGTTTCGGTATCGTCTGCGCGATTGCGTATCAACGCGCCGATGTTTGGTATCTTCTGATACGCCTTATTGGTGCTGTTGCTGGGAGCACGGCGTTGTGGTTGGTTGCAGTGATTGGAAGCGCAATCTTACGCAAAACAGCGATGGGTGGTGGAGACATCAAGCTGATGGCACTCAACGGGTTGTTCCTCGGTGCATGGCCTGAACTCGCGATGGTGATCGCTTTTTCTGCCTTCAGCGGTGCAGTTGTCGGGACGACACTCATTGTCTCTGGGATAAAAGATCGTCAAAGCCCAATCCCTTATGGCCCGTTCCTCGCAGGTGCCGCCGTGGTCGTCTTGTCATGGGGAGATACCCTCTGGCGTTTGTACTTGCAATCCGTTGGATGGAATTAATTGTAGGAGGGATTTGTAATCCCGATCAGACACACGCCGTGTGCCGTAGCCACCTGATACAATGGAAACGATATGAAAACCTTTTACATAATCGCTTGCCTACTGATATTAGCCTTAAGTCAACAGGTTGTGTCTGCACAACAGCCGCCTGCGACAGAACCAACGGAAGAATCTGCCGAAGGTTTTATTAAACTGGAGATGCCTCTGGAAGAAGCACTCACCAAAACTACGTTTGTCGTTAGGTGGTTAAGCGGAGAAGGAAGTACTGAAGTAATTTTTCAAGGTGAGAACGTAATCCGCACCGCTGATTACATAGAACTCCGCATACCGTATGAAAATGATAGCAGCAGGTACAGTTCTTATAAAATTCTAACTAAGTATGCAGTTGAAACGCATCGGTACATTTTTGTCCCTTTAGACGACTGGGGCGGGGGTTCGGGAATCTTTAGGAGTCTCCACGCGGTTGACAAAAAAACGCTCAGAACTGTTGAGAAAATCGCGTTAGGGGATCGATCCGGGATCTGGGGACTGACTGCCGCCGATCCAGCCACGAACACGATCGCTATGACTTATATAAGAGAAGAGGATTGGCGCGGTAACCTTACAGATTCCCTCGATAAAGCAATCACAGGACATCTGAGAATGATAGAGGGTAAACTTCGAGATGTGGCAGGTCCGCGAAGTCCGATCCCACCGGATATGGCGTTCTTTAGGGCAGGTAGATTTTTTACAATGGGAAGCTGGGGAAAAGATGCGGAAACTGATGAGAAGCCACAACACGTCATCCACCTTGATGCGTTCTATATGGACAAATACGAAACGACAAATGCACAATACAAGGAATTTATTGATGCCAACCCACAGTGGCAGAAAAATCGTATCCCAAAAAAATACCACGATGGAGATTATCTGAAGCATTGGAATGGAAATGATTACCCACTCGACAAAGCCAACCACCCCGTTGTTTATGTCAGTTGGTACGCAGCAATGGCTTATGCAGAGTGGCGCGGGAAACGCCTGCCGACAGAAGCCGAATGGGAGCGCGCAGCACGGCGTGCTTGGCGGCGTGCCATTAATGCTGACACAGCAAACTATGGTGAAAATGTCGGCGATACGACACCCGTCGGAACGTATCCTCCGGGCGCAAGCGGCTTGTACGATATGGCAGGCAACGTCTGGGAATGGTGCCTTGATGAATACAATCCCGACTTTTACGCTATTTCTCCAAGTCATAATCCACTTGCCGGTGGAACTATGGATAATATCTTATCCGATTGGACAAACGTTAAAACCGTCCGTGTATTACGCGGTGGCTCTTGGGTAAGTAACGCCAAATTTGTGCGAGTCTCCGATCGTACAAGGTTCACTCCACGGATCACAAACAAGGCTCGCGGATTCCGTTGTGTTAAGCCTGTAACACCTTAATACGAAATTCGCACATTGCGAAGAAACGAAGAAACCAGCATCTTGCAATTAACGGGTCAGTAGGGTATAATTAAATCCCATAAGGAGGATACAACATAATGGATGTTAAAAACGCGATTCTTTCACGACGCACGATTTTCAAGTTCAAACCGGAACCCGTGCCAAACGATGTCATCGAACAGGTTTTCAGTTTCGGAATATGGGCACCCAATCACCATGTCACGGAGCCGTGGCGGTTCACTGTGATCGGTAAGGAGACAAAGTTAATCCTTGCAGATCGCTACCGCGAGATCAAGATGGAGGATACACCCGACCACGTTGATGCCGAAAATCTCGACAAAATCGGCGAACTGGCTTACGAAAAATTTATGTCCAAGCCGACGATTATTGCCGTTTCGTGCCTACAGGAAGGCGACGAACAACGCCAACGCGAAGATTATGCCGCCGCTTGTTGTGCGATGCAGAACGTCCAACTCGCCGCATGGGATGCCGGTGTTGGGATGCAGTGGAGCACAGGCAGAATCACGATGGAAGAACAAACATATCAACTCTTAGGCATTGATTCGTCACAAGAGTACATCATTGGCTTCTTCTATACCGGTTACCCCGCCGACATCGGGCAACCGAAACGGCAACCGGCAGGCGAGTTTATCCGTTGGGTAGCGTAAAAACCGTCAGCCTTCGGTTTGTGTCTGGAAAGTTAGCAAGTAAAAAGTGTGCTAAAGTTGGAAAGTTGTCGTCTTTACGAACTTTAGAACACTTTACAGATTTTCAAAGGTTTTCGACGGCTGATAGCCACTACACAGATAATTTGTACGCTGCTTTGGCATTCTGCCAGAAGAACTTTGCTTTGACGGTATCGCCTTTCGCGCTGAAATAGTCGTCCACAATCTGTTGCACGACTTTATACGGTGCGAAACGTTCTGATACGGGCCAGTTGCTTCCATAGATGAGCCGATCCTCGCCAAACGCGTCCCACAGGACATCAATCGTTGGCGTGTAATAGGCAACTTCTGTCGGTGCAGGGGTTTGTCCGGTATGTTCCGCCAACCCTGATACTTTGCAGTAGATGTTCGGATAGCGCGCGACTTCACGGATAGCAGAAACCCATCCCGCGTCGGGTGGATCTTCTGATATACGCACCCCCGCAATATGGTTGATGACGATCCGCATCTCCGGTGTATGTTCGACCAATGCTGGCAGCGTTGATAGCATTTCGGGATTAATCAGCAGATCCAAGGTAAGTTCTTTCGCTGCTAACTTCTCAATATTCGCCATAAAAGTAGTTTCGCCGATGGCTCGTAAGTGTCCACCGCCGAGACGTATCCCGCGAAAAAGTGGATTTGCAGAGAACCGGTTCAAGTTACCTTCAAAATCCGTGTCGTCCGGTTCCAAGTGTCCAACAAATCCGAGAATAAAAGGCTCGTCTGCGGCGAGGTCAAGAATCCACTGGTTATCCTCAAGCCACTTGCTCGCCTCAACGACGACGGTCCCGGTCGCGCCTTCAGGGACCGCGAGGGCTTTGAAATCTTCTGGCATAACCCGTCGGTAAAGGACTTCATCGTTAGGGTTCGGCCACGGCACACCTTCAGGTCGTGTTGGATCGTAGAAATGCGTATGTGTATCAATAATCATTTTTTTAACTATGGCCTCTTGCTATGACCAGCACGTTGTGCTGATCATCGGTTTCTGATTAAGTTGGGACGTTTCTGTGAATAAGTACGTTTTTATTTTTCTTTTTCATGTCAGGCATTTCACCGTAATATTAATCGCGCTTTTAGTAAGCGGGTTGTTTGGATGTACGCCTCCGGATCCGGAGCAGCAACAGAAGCTTGAGCTGCAACGGGATGCCCTAAAACTGAGAATGGGGCAGGCACTCAACCCGACAGATGCGGAAGGACACCTTGAACTCGGTAAAATCTATCGTGAATTAGGTGAGTCCGAAAAAGCGATAGAATCCTTCCAAAACGCCATCGCGCTTGATGACAAACACGAACATGCCTATAACAATCTCGGTTTGGTTTATACCGATCTCCGTCTGTTTATTCTCGCGATTGAGATGTTCCAAGCTGCATTAGAGTTGTCGCCGGAAAACCCCGCCTTCTATAACAATCTCGGCTATGCTTACAATATGACAGACCGATTTGAGGAGGCACTCACCGCCTACAGCAGCGCAATTGAGGCGGATCCAACCTTTGTTGATGCCTATTACAACCTCGCCGATGCCTACCTTAACCGCGATATGTATCAGGACGCTATTAAGTATTATGAGTCAGCACTTGAAATCGAAGCGGGCGACGCGGATGTCTATTTTAATATTGGACTCGCTTACGAGGAGACAGAACAATTCCTCCGCGCGATTCAATCCTACGAAAAGGGACTCTCTCTTGACGACAGTGATGTAGAGGCTTACTATCGCCTCGCGCAAGCATACAAAAAAAATGGCGATCCGCTCATGATGCGTCGCTATCTGGAGACATTTTTGGAGCGGGCAAAGGATCTGCCGCATCTTGAAGAAGAGGTTCACGAGGCAGAGCAGATGTTTGACAGATAGCACTTTTTCTTAGGATCAGCAGAAATTCTGATTTCATCCCGTCCGGATTCTTATTCTTCCGCGCCCCGAATAACTTTCGCGTCTTAATCCTATCCTCATAGACCTTTTCAAACGCGAACCCACGTTCCACGAAATACTCCGCCAATATCCGCCATATTTCGACAGTTATGCCATCAATCCGTGGGTTACCGACAAAGATACAGGCAGCCGCGTTCAGTTTCAATTGACGCATCGAATTTTCAAGTGCGTTGACTGTATGGCAGAAATAGGAATCGAGCCGTTTTTGGAGGTCATCCCGCGTGAGCATCTCCCGAACTTTATCCAACGTTTCCGTCTGAATTATTCGATCCGCCTTCCGGTAGGGGATTTCAAGCCTTGATAATTCCTTAACCTCTTCTTCGGTGTGCCCTAACCAGAACAGTTCCATTTTCGTGGAACGAATATATTCCTGCGCTTGAAGATACGGTGGTGATGTTATGAGCGCGTCGCACGCTCGCGGTACAGCGACATAGGACGAATCAACACCGCCGCGGAATTCAACCTGCCCCGAATGTTCAAAACAATTCTGCTGCGTGTACACCACGAAGTCATTGAGACTTCTTAACGTTTTCAAGGAGAGACTGTGAATCATATCATCTAACTGCTCTTTCCAATTCTCTTTCAGCAATTCCCCTATAGCCTGTAACTTACGCTTGGATCTGGCAAGTTTAGGGGTTCTGTCTTCTGTATAGGAAAAACGTTTGCTTGCCTTCAACAACGCGGCTTTAATGACGGTAGAATAGACTGTGTTATCTGTATTGTGTATGAAACCCCAGTATTGCGATAGAACATCTAACATTTCAGGCGCGTACCAATAGGCAACATTTGACCAAACTGGCATAAACTGGTGCTTGCTCTCTCGCATGCCTTCCAAAAGTTTATGCAAATCCGCTTCAGCCAGTCTCTCTTTACTGTCGTAAACCTTCAGCGGCATAATATGATTCAGGAGCAGGTTGAGATCAAAGAGAATAGCGTTGCGTTTGCACAGATACGCCTCAACGCCAACCGTCCCTGACCCCGCGAACGGATCAACAATCCAATCCCCTTCTTTAGTATAGGTGTTAATCGCGTAGCGGACGATTTGGGGGATAAATTTCGCTGGATAGGCAAATATAGCGTGTGTCAGGTAGCCAGTATCATTGATCTCAGGGACTAAGTCTCGGAATGAAACCAACTCTGCCCCGTCAGAGGTCGTTTCCTCTTTTGGAACTTCAAATTCGTTATCTATCGGAAAAAGGGTGAATTGTGCTTCCAGATTTCGGTTTTTCATAAAGCTACTGCGAGGTTTGTAGAGCTGCAAACGCATCAAGAGAGTTATTGCGATTCTTCTACTTCTTTCGCGCCTTCAATCTCTTCCTCTGTGAGTTGGAAGTCAAACACCTCTTCTCCTTCTTCAACGACTTCTGTTTCCATATCCGGCGTTGCGTCTCCTTGGATTTGCTCTATGGGTTGCGCGGTCTCTTGTGTTTCAAGTTTCTTTGCAGTACCACCGAGGATTGTCAAAACCACAATCCCCATAACGCTGACACTCGTGACCGTCAATGCAATTGGACGTTTCCAGAGGACGGCGCGCTCGCTTCTGTCTAAGAACGGGAGAAATAGTAGTAGCAGCATGCCGGCCGTCGGAATTACAAACGTCCCGATAACTTCAAAAGGCCCTTGGAAATACTTCAGGAGTTGGAACAGAAATAGGAAATACCACTCAGGACGCGGATCGTAATCCGCATTCGTCGGATCAGCGACATCTTCGAGCGGAACAGGAACGAACAACGCCACAACCGCAAGAACTATAAAGAGGATCAGCATACCGACAACATCTTCAAATACCTGATGCGGATAAAACGGTTTCCCGGCTTCCATATCTTCTGGTGTGTTCTTTGGCGTGCCTGAGGAACCGTAGTACCGGACAAAGAAGAGATGCGCACCTACCAAACCGAAGACCAACCACGGCAGCCAGATGGTGTGAAGCGCGTAAAACCTTGAGAGTGTCACCGCGCCTATCTCTGTACCGCCGCGCAGGACTTTCGCCACAAAATCGCCTAATCCGGGGGCAGTACTGGCAATTTCCACACCTACAACCGTTGCCCAATATGCCTTTTCGTCCCACGGAAGCAGATAGCCTGTGAATCCGAAGCCGAGTACAATTAAGAGGAGTAGAACGCCGAAGATCCAAGTGAGTTCACGCGGGGCTTTGTATGAACTGTAGAGCACGACACGGAGCAGATGCAGGACGACGATGATAACCATCGCGCTCGCACCCCAGTGGTGCAAACCGCGCACGAACGCACCAAACGGGACCTCTGTACTGATATAGGTTACCGCATTATGCGCGTGTTCGGGTGAAGGGGAATAGTAGAACGCGAGAAACGCACCCGTAGCCGCTTGCAGGAGCAGCAGAAACATCGCCAAACTACCAAATGAGAAAAGCAGATTGATGTGTTTCGGCAGTGGTTTACGCAAGTGCGCGGAGAACGCCTCTAACGGGAGGCGTTCGTTGAGAAATTGCCGCATCTACGTCTCCTTTACGTATAGAATACCCGCTTCGACTTTGGTTTCAAGCTTCTGCAGCGGCTCTGGCGGTGGACCCGCAACAACAGCACCGGTCTTATCGAATATCGCACCGTGGCACGGACAGAGGAACGACTCCTTCTCCGCATCCCACCGGACGAGGCAACCGAGATGTGAGCAGGTACGAGAAAAGACACGCCACTCTCCGTTGCCAGCGTCGGTCACGTAGACAGAACGTTTTTTCGTTGCTTTGACCCAGCCGTCTTTCGCTGTGAAGGTATAGTCCACTTTTTTGAACCGACTGTTTTTAAGCCGATCAGCGAGACCTAAGTCAACCCATTTCGATTCTCCTTTCTTGAAAGCGGGTGAGATCGCGAAGCCGATCAGCGGAATACCCGCAGCAAGGCTTATTATGCCACCGATAAATCCGGTCAGGATTTCCAAAAATGAGCGTCTGCTCTTCTTTTCCATCGGTTTTCTCCATGCACAACCTAACAGGTTATGCTACAAAGATTATCGTTTCCGCGTTTGCCCTTCAAACGGGGTGCGGAGGTCGTAACGTCCTTCTTCCAGAACAGGTAGCGTGCCGTCGTTGACCATAAGTTCAAGTGGCAATTCCTTGGTTTCCATAGGCATGTTGACCACGTTCTTGATACGCAAAGATTCATAGATAGCCAACATGATTTCAAGTGTGTAGCGCGCTTGTACACCACTGCCGCGATGGTCAGAGATGTCTCCCTCAATCCACTCGATCAGTTCTTGAAATTGGTTCTTTGGCTCTGGTGGCGGTTTAATGGTTTGCCACCCCTTCGCGTCCCCGTTTTGGAGCAGCAGTGTCCCGTCGGGACCGTTGCGAATTTGGCCTTCCGTGCCAGCAATTTTGGGCATTGAGACAGGTGGATCCGGCAAGTCGCCTTCGTAAATGCCGCGCGCGCCACCTTCAAAGCAGACTAACCCCATACACAGATCTTCGCAGATTGTCCGGCGTTCCCATCGATCAGTCGTACGGGAGGTCTGTCCGATCACCCACAAAGTTTCAGGATCGGACAAAGTGAATCGCCAACCGTCGATTGCGTGCGTGCCTGTGTTGAGCAGTCCTGCGTGCTTTTTTGCACTGTGGTGGAGCGTTGTCGGTTCGCCAATTGCACCAGCAGCGACGAGCCTGCGCGCCTCTATATTTGGTGCGGAATATCTACCTTGGTGACCGATGATAAGTTTGACATCGTTCTCTTGGCAAGCCTCAAGCATAGCGTCAGCTTGTCCAAGTGAGGCAGCCATCGGCTTCTCACCGATAATCCCTTTTACGCCTGCCTTCGCTGCCGCGACGGTGGCTTCCGCCCGCGGACCTTGCCATGTTGTGATACTGACGATGTCTAAATCCTCTTTTGCTAACATTTCATCAACGTCGGTATAAATGGCGGGAACATCGTATTCGTCCGAGACGCGTTGCGCTGCTTCTTCAAAGATGTCCATCGCTGCGACAACCTCTGCCCTCGGATTGTTCCCCCATGCCCTTGAATGAGACCTGCCCATCCCACCACAACCGATGATTCCGACGCGGTATGTCTGATCTGCCATCTGTTTAGTCTCCTTATCTTAGCAATCGAGCCAACTGTTTAAAATCGTGTTGAACTATTCTATCACTCCCTCACTGTTTTTGTCAAATCGTTTCTCTTGACAAACCTTCAGAAACGTTGCAAACTATAGAAAGCAGTATAGATTTGTAAACTACGCCGAAAGAGAGGATATTATCAAGATGGCAGGTTATGAAGACAAAGGTTCTGAAATTCGGGTGACAAACCTTGAGGCTTACCCGATGGGTGTGAAGGCATACGTCAAGATTGAAACCAATATGGGTGTCACGGGTTGGGGCGAGATCAACAACATGGAGACAACCGTCACCTGCGCGTTGGCGCGCTCCTTATCGGAAATGATTATCGGCGAAAACCCAACACGGATTGAGCATCACTGGCAACGCCTGTTCCGTGCACATCGCAATATCCGAGGCGGCGGATTAATGGTTCATACCATCTCCGCTATTGATATGGCGTTGTGGGATATTGCTGGCAAACTTTGGGGCGTGCCGGTCTATCGCTTGCTTGGCGGCCCCTGCCGCGATAAGATTTGGAAATACCCGAGTCCGAAGGCAATTAAAACCGGACCGGGAGGCTCTAAACCGTTTGCTGGTAACCCCGATGAGATCGCTGACATGGTTAAACGCGTGCATGATACGCGAGAGAAGGTCGGTTCCGATGGTGCTGTAATGTTTGATGCACATAGTTGTTTACCACCGCCTATCGTAAAACAATTCGCGAGTTACTTGAAGCCTGATGACCTACTTTTCCTTGAGGAAGCATGGGTGCCGGGCAACATTGAGGTGATGCGCAAAATCCGAGAATCCGTCCCCGTGCCACTCGCTACCGGCGAACGCGACCGCACAATATGGGAAGTCCGAGAAATCCTTGAAGCACAAGTGATTGATATTCTTCAACCCGATGTTGGACACGGGGGCGGCATCACACAGGTTAAGAAGGTTGCTGCACTCGCAGAAGCACATCACGTCCCGATCGCGCCACACTGTACGATGTCCTACCTCGGTCTCACTGCAAGTTTTCACTTATCCGCTGCCGTGCCGTTTTTCCTTATCCACGAAGGCTATGAAAAGGTCCTGCCAGCGGGAGTCGCTCACAAGGCATGGGAGATGGACGAAGAGGGCTACGTTTCGCTCCCTGAAGGCCCCGGTTTGGGAGTCGAAGTGGATGAGGCGAAGGTTATTGAAGTCGGACAAGAGGCAGGCAGACGCTTCACATGGCCCAACAGCCGATTGGCAGATGGTTCTATCGCCGATTATTAATTTGAGGGTTTTCGGTTTAATAATGATTTTGCTCCATTTCTAAAACGCGAGTCCCTGATGGCCTAAGTTCTAAATCCTAAAATGGTATATATCATCACTTATCCGAAAACTCTCTTTAATAGTGCCCTCCGACTTGTCCAAGCGCGAGGCAATCTGTTTTATCGGGAGTTCGTGAAAGTAGCGTAAACGAAACGCGCGGCGTTGTCCTGACGGGAGTTGATGTACGGCTTTGCGGATAATATGCCCGAGTTCCTCCTTCTCAAGAATTTGACAAGGCGACGGCTGCAGCTGGAGCATCGGAAGGACCTCGTCCCCGTTTTGCGGCAATTCCTCGCACGCAAAAAGGATTTGCTTATTGCGTTTGCGCATAAAATCAATACTGCAATTGACAGCAATTTGATAAAGCCATGTATAGAATCCCGATTGCTTTTTGAAGCGCGGTAGTGCTTGCCATGCCTTTAGAAATACTTCTTGACAAAGGTCTTTCGCTGTTTCACGGGCACCAACCCGTTGATAAATCAGATTGTAGATTTTGTGCTGATATTTCCGCACAAGCGGATTAAACGCCTCTGTATTGCCATTCTGAACGAGCGTGATAAGCTCCTGCTCATCGAAATGGTTGAGTTCAGTGTGTGTTGTCGAAGCACTGCTCATATTTTTCTCCTTTCGGGTATCCTGGCATAATATATTATTCGATCCATTGCATTGTTTCTCGGAGTTGTTCCTTCGCTGCGGCGTAGTTTCGGCGCGCCTGATAAAAGACACGTTGCGTCTCTGTAAATTGTGCTTGTGCTTGAAACGCGTCGTTAAAAGTCAATCCTTGATAACCCGGAATATCAAACGTGACTTCGTCAAGCACATGCTCTATTGTCCGTAGATATTGTTCACGGATTTCCAATCGCTGCGCCTCAATCTCCATCCGTTCTTTAGCATTCGCCACGGCGCGATAGTCTCGTCTCACGGCGACTTGGATCAATTTCGTTTTTTCAGTGTACGCAAACTGAAGTCGCTCCAGTTCTGCAAGCTCTACAGCGCGTAGGTTATGGGTCTTTTTCCCATCATACAGCGGTATATTGAGGTTGAAGCGTACCTCCCATCCGTCCTGAGTGCGAGGGTTCGTCTGAAAAATACTCGATGCATCTCGTTCCCGATCAAATATGACTGGATCATAGAGTGCTTTCGCGTCCCAAGTTCGGTTCTGCTGGTGTTGTTCGAGCAGCACATGGAGATCCTTATAGCGGGCTTCAGCAGAGAGTTCGGGAAACCGGTTCCATATTGTCTCTGCGGCGAGGCGCTCTTGCCGGACAATATCACCGCGTAAATCGCGTAAATCAAGGCTGTGTGCGAGTGCAAGTTCAACCGCGGCCTCCAGCGTCACATCGTCATCGGGAAGGGATTGTGCAAGAACAACCTGTGCAAGCGGATCGAGTCCGGTGAGTCTGATGAGTTCGGCGGTATCCACGTCAAGCCGTCGTTGGAGTTCATTGAGTGCAAGCTGCTGTTCCGACAATTCGAGTTCCGTATTGAGACGACTCAGGAAGCTGATCCGTTTTTTTTCTTGCTTGAGTTGTGTGCCTTTGAGTTTTTTCTGTAGTTCTATCTCAATGGCGCGGCGTTGTTCAATTTCTTCTTGTGTAAGGATGATATTGTGCCAGAGATTCCGAACAGCGTGGACGCTCTCCTTTTTCGCGCGTTCATATTCAATCTCCGCCTTCCGTACCTCTTCCTGTGCTGCATCAAGTCCTTGAGGGATCTCACCGAATTGTGCGAAGAGGACGCTCATCTGTGCGCGGGTGAGATAGTCTTGCTCGTCAATATCACCATCTCTTTGACGTTGATATTCGCCGGTGAGCCCCACTTGTGGTAGGTAAACCGCTTTGGATACGCGGAGGTTTGCTTTCGCGCGTTCTACCACCTTTTCCGCCTTTTTCACCGCCTCGTTGTTCTGTAGCGCGAGTTCAATCGCGCGGACTGGTTGAAGTGAGACAAGTCGCTGTGCTGAAACGGTGCCCGCAATACTAAAAAGCAAACAGACTGCAAATGCCGCTAACCTTTTGTTCATTTCAATTTTTTTAATCATGCCTAACTCGTATTATATTTTTTTGGGTTGTAATCGTTTTGAAAATTTTGCTGAAGTCACCTGAGATGAAGACGGACAAATTGAGCTTATAGCAAATCTACAAGTAGAGATACATCAAAGATTTGGCGGGGTTTATGACCCCGCCAGTGAAAGAGGACGTTGGCTCCAATAAAAAATTAGCGTCGGCTAATGCGGATTGTGACGACAACAATCGCAATCATGAGGAGTATCAACGCACCGAAGAGCAGCGTTGTCACCGACATTTGCGTCTTAGACTCCACTTGCACTGTGATCGAACGGTCGCGCGCCTCAAATTTACGGTTATCAACGGTGACCTCGGCGTTTAACTTCGCTTGATATTCCCCTACACCAATATCCTCAGGTGGCATCAACGTCAGTTGTATCTCTGTCTCCTCATTTCGACCAAGTGAACCGATGACTTCAGGGACAACGGTGTATTTCCAATCGGTGTTAACGTCAACGATCATACGGATATCAACCAAGTCACGGGTGCCGATATTCTTAAGTGTCGCTGTCATGTTAACCTGTTCGCCGATTTTGATGGTCTGGAACGCATTCTGCACGAACACCTCAATCTCTGGCACCCCCTTTGGTATAAGTTCAAACCGTTCGACACCGCCCTGTATACCCGCAATCTGTTCAGCAGGAAGGTCTAACCGATTATTAACACCACCCAACTCGTTTGCCTCAGTGTCATCAAGCACAGCAACATAGAACTCAAGCGTGCTATCAAGGTAGGAAGCATCCAATTCCTCCGGCAGGTAGACAATTAAGGACAAATTCCGCTTCGACTGTTCCTGCGTAAATTTCACCTGAGACTGTCGAGACTGCGTCTCTGGGTCCTGGAACTCAAAATTGATGCGGTTCAGTAGGTTAATAACACGCAATTGGAATGTATTTTCCGTCTCTGCCAACCGGTCCAGCGTGAGATCATAGGTGACGCTGCTGCCGAGATTCCCTTCCTGCGAAAAGCGTAATGAACTCACATTGACGACATCCAGCGCAGATTCTTTTTGGAGATAGATCAGTCGCGTCTCTGGCATATCAAGTTCCGGGTAGTTCAACGATACTTGGAGGCTCTCAACATCTTTCTGGAGTTGGAACGTTAATTCCACGGTTTCATTGTAACCGAGAACTGGGATCTTCTCCTCATACGGTTTGACGATGTTCGTGCCATCAACGCTATCGAGTAAGGAGACATAAATCGAGCGAATCTCATTCGTTGCAGCAATCTCTTCAGGTGTCGCATTGACCGACATCGCTTCAGTTGTAGATGTGTTCTTTAACTGAAGCGTTACCATCATCTGCCCGCCTGTGTTGCTGGCAACCCGAAACTTCTTCGCACTCAGGATAGAAATATGGCGCGTGTCCGCCTCAAGGTGGATTTTATACAGATTTTCCTCCTTAAGGTAGTTAAGACTCACAACGAGGCTATCCACATTCCGCCGCAGTTCAAAATCGAGCATTTTCTCTTCCCCATCTTTCAGTGTCGGAATCCGGTATTCGTATGGGAAGCCAATAATGGCATCAGTGTCGTCTTTGATAGAGACATAGACGTTGTTGATTTCTTGTGCTGTGGTAGTGTCTACTTCCGCTATTTCGTCTTCCGCTGTTTCGTCCGTTAATGCGCCATAGGTGAGAACGACTTCCAAACGTCGGCGGTCACCCTCTTTATAACGCCTCGCGGACACGACAGAGATATACGGATCCTCCTGTTTGAGGTGGATGTTTTTCTTTTCTTCACGCCCCGCATACTTCAACTCTACGACGACATCTCGTATGTTCTCTTTGATCAATTCAAACTCCAAGGTGACAGATTCATCTTCTTTAAGCGTCTCAATCCGTCGTTCGTACGGTTCGGTGATAATCGCCCCACCTGAGCCATAACCCTCCTGCTCTCTAATGGTGACGAAGATATCATCAATCTGGGCACTGATGATAATATCTTGCCCTACCACTTTGGAGCTTTCAACGAGTTTGACGGGAGATGAACTGTTCCGCAGCGTAATCTCGAACAACTCTCTGCCATCGTGAGATTCAGATAAACTTGTCGCTTCAACGCTGATGTGCCATTCATCTTGGAGCGATTCCAGTTCCACCTGTTGCAGTGTTAGTTTTGCCTGTTCATATTCAGAGACAGCCCGTTCGTAGTCTTCCTCTGCGGTCTTTACTTCGGCGACGGTGACAATGTTGTTTTCCTCCGCCATCATCGCCTGCAGATCTTCGAGCTCAATCTTCTTTTTGTCCATCAGCCTTTTTGCTGATTCCATCTTCTGACGCTCGATTTCTATCTTGATATGACGGTCCTGTTCATCTCTGGTTCTCGAACTCTCTCCATTAAGCGGTGCCGGTTCTTCCGACTCTTCTGCCAATGCTACCTCAAACAGCGCACTTGGCAACAGGATCCCTATGGCGAGAATGAAAACCGATGTAAAAATATTAATTCGCATTTTTAATGGACTTTCGTGCCAATTTTTTGTATTGACCATCAACTCGTACCTTTCTCTATTATGTTTGGAGTCGAATTGTTAGTCAAAAATCGGGTTTTCGATTCATCCAAACCGAAAGTTGGTGAATTGGTTGGTAAGGGTATGGACACTACTCGGCTGCGTCTTCCTCAGGTTCGTATCCAGCAACGTAATGGAGATACAGTGCTTCGAGGTCCTCTGCTTGAATCTCTTCACGCGTCAATTCGCGCTCAAGGGTACCTTGCACCAGAATGCCTATTCTGTCGGCGATCTCCTTCGCACGAAAAATGTCGTGTGTGGACATGAAGATGGCTTTGCCTTCCTCTTTTAGTTCACGGAGTAGATTCAGGAAATCGGCACCGCCCTTCGGATCAAGTCCCGAAGTCGGCTCATCAAGCAGGACAGCTTGCGCGTTCTTCATAATCGCAATCGCGATGCCTAAACGTTGCCGCATGCCTTTAGAGAATGTTTTGACGCGCCGTGTAAAGGCTTCCTCTGGCAGACCAACACGCCCAAGCGTTGCGTCAAGTTCCGCATTCGATACTTTCTTACGTCCGCCCAATTTCGCGAAAAAGGACAGATTTTGACGCGCTGTAAAGTTCCGATAGAGTTCCACATTCTCGGAAACATAAGCGAGATGCTTCTTCGCCTCCAGCGGGAACTTCGGAATCTCAATGTCCCCGATCAGCGCGGTGCCGCTTGTCGGTTCAATGAAATTCAACAGCATGGAGATCGTCGTGCTTTTACCGGCACCGTTCGCACCGAGGACGACATAGATTTCACCGTCTTCTACTTTCATGTTCAATTCGTTAACGGCTAAAACACTTTCGTTATAGACTTTCGTAAGGTCACGGGTTTCTAACATCGGGTTCTCCTCCGGTTGATTTTCCTTTATTTTCATGATACCAGAAATCTAAGGCGTTTTCAAGCGAGACTCACGCCAATTCTTTTCCTCTACTGAGTGTAACCTAAGAGATGTTGTATCCCTTCATTCTATTTTTCAAGTTTAGTCACTCAACCATATTTTGGCTTATGTTATAGTGACGCGTTTTGAGGGTGAAAAGGTTGCATTATTTTATTAATTTCTTTCAGATGACTCCAATTTCCAAGATCCATTAATTACCATATATGCTTCAGGAGTAATATCTGGTACCGAGGGCCTGGCTTCTATCGATTCTATGAAGGCAGTGGCTGTTAGCTTGACTGTTTGCGAGTTCACTTGGGTCCCAAAAAGAGCGATAATACCCAAAACAGTAAAAAATGTGAGCATTTTAACAACATTTTTATACCATTTCTGTTAATAAATGTTTCTTTACGTAGAATAAACTTCCAGTTTGTTCTACATAACTGCACATTTCTTGAAAACCGCTAATGCTATATCATCATTTAGAAATGGTATTACTTCTCATTTTCGTTATATCTCCTTCATTAGTGCTGACTGGCTTAAACATATTTCTCCTTGAAATGGAGTCTCTACAATTAATGATCCAATATGTAGATGAAAAGGGTGCATAATTTCAGAACCGGCTAATATGTACATCAAATATCCAACCTGAAGAATTTCAGAAACGCTACGGTTGTCAACGTTACCGCAAAGAAACAGAGCAGTAGCACATCTACCGCCGATTGACGAAGCGTTTCTACTAAGGTATCAGTTGCTAAAGGTGGCGGTTGTATGATTTGACCAATATCAGTCGTTAGATTGTACCTTCTGTTGGTGGCATAATCATCAATTTTGCTGAACAAAGCTGTATGGAGCATATCATAATAGCGATCGCCCGTTTGAAGGTAATTGCTTCTTTGCACCTTTCCAGTCTGTGTTAAGTTTGTCGCGAGATAGATGAGCGAAGATGTGGGTGTGATTCGCGAAAGCGTCTCACCCAACTGTTCTTGTCGTTTTGTTTCACGTTTGTAGTCTCGATCAATCCTGTTAGCATGGTCCTGGAATTTTAATCGATGTTCCTCTGCAAGAGGTTTCATGAATTCATCTATCTTGTTGCCACTTACCACTATACGCCCTTGATTGTCCGGCCGAATTTCCATGATAAATTTCATTTTTTGCTTTTCGAGTTCCGCCTTGGAATCGTCTCTCAGGGCTTTCTTCTCCATATAGACGCTCTGGGCGGTTCGTGCTGGGGCGATAACCTTCGCCGCAAGAAAACCGAGGCGTGGTGTAATTAGCACAGCAAAGACCCAAATGGTGAAAGCGACGATAAGGGCTGTTTTGGCACTGTCCAAGTAAGTGGAAATCACGGTTCCTATTGCAAAAAACACCCCGATGTAGAGTAACGAGATGGCCATCAGGTTGAGGACTCGTGGAAAAACGTCTGGTTCACCGAGGGGAAAGCCTTGCCAGACAAGCAGAAGTAACCCAAATAGAAACGACATCAGAAACGGAACAATGAACACAAGGTAGCCACCGACTAATTTACCCCACAAAAAGAGATCGCGCGGCACAGCATTTGATAGCGTAATCCGAATCGTGCCTACCTCTCGCTCCCCAGCAACAACATCAAACGTAAACAGCAACGCAAGCAGACTGAAAACCGTGCTAACCACAAACAGAAAATCGAGATGCCCTAAAAGTTGGGAGAGAGGGGCTGAAAACGTTGATGGTAGCCCATGTGTAACGCCATTGCGCGTCATACCCAGATAACTTGGCAGTGAGTCCTCTAATCCCTTTGCAAAGACGCTCAAAGGTGTCGGCTTGAGGATAAGTTTGGAAACTTCAATCTCCGGTTCCAGCGGCATCTTCGGGTTCACTGTGGTTTCTTCAATGTTTGCCAACCTAACGGCTTCTTGGTAATCCACCAAGTCTTGGCGATAGCTTCGATAATTGATAGAAAGCGTGAGTGGAATGAGCAGGAGACACATCAAAAGGAGCGCAACAAACCGGACGCTCAGGATATGATGCATCATCTCTTTCTGAATGAGCGTTAGAAACATGCTTTTACCTCGTTTGGCTTCGTGGTTTTCGGTCACATTCACAGCATCGACTATCACGGCGGACACTGATTACTACTTTTTGGAATCAAGTAACTTGTTAACCCTCTGTGAAAGGTCTTCTGGCTCCAAGTCTATAAACACATCTTTGACAACGAGTTCTTGATTTAAAAGAAGCGTTATAAGTTCCGTTTGTGGTTCGGACGCATCTCTATTGAGGAGCGACTGTATATTGAGGAACGTCTGCATCTGATCATTTTTATCCATCCAGACGGGCATCGAAAGTTGGTGTTTCTCCTTGAACGCCGCAATCGCTTTCGCGGAATCATCCATGCTAACGCCAACCGCTTGCAATTGGGTAGCATCGTAGTTTGCAAGCAGTTTCTCCAACTGTTTTAACTTCGCTCCGGAGGGGGTGGAATCTGTTAAAAAAAGGTTCACAAGCGCAAACTTGCCATGGAGTGTTTCTAACTTGACAGGCTTCCCGGAAAGGGTCGTCAGTGTAATATCTGGCATCGGTTTGCCCAATAGAAATGCAAATTTTTCACGATCTATGGATGCCGTTGTTAATTGCTTGAGCAGTGCTTGTCCTTCTGGTGATTCAAGAAACGCCTCGCCGAATTGTTCTTTAAGCTTTGCCTGTGGGTCGTCCGAGGTCTTAATTTGCAAGACGGTCCTATTTACTTGATTATTACCGCCTTTGAGAGGCTGATCTTCTATCTGCTTCCTGACTTCTTCGGGCAGATCTGACGAGGAATTCGTTTGGATGGAAATGGTTTTCACTGTACTATTGTTATAAATTTTTCTCTGCGGTCCGTTACGATAAATTTTTCCACTGACGCTTAGATTGAGCAGATGATGTTCGCAGCGCACTACAGGCAGCATATCGCCTTCTATTTCCAACAGAAATTCCTGTCCCGTTTTCTGCTCAGGACGAAATTGATAAAGATAACTACACGGCAGTGTTGGGTCCGATCCGCCTTCGGTTAGCACTCCGGGGACCCCTACTGTTGTATCTGCAGGACAAAGCAGCACATTTTTCTTTAGATATTCTGGAGAAAGTTCGGAGAGCCATTGTGGGTCTCTATCCTCTTCAGCCCGATGGTTTTCGAGAGCGAGTTTTATCTGCCTTAAATTCTCTCGACATCTCTCAATCCCTGTTGAATCGTCAGGCTTCTGTTTTTCTGAAGACGAGACTAACTCATAAGGATAGGCATCTGTCAAAAGGAGCCGGTTTAAATGGATCAGAGAATCGCCGCGCTGTGGATTTTGTGCAAGAAATTCTTGGGTCCGTTTGCTGAGTTCAATATCAGCAAAACTCTCGGCATCGTGGAGTGGACCCACTTGAAGGAGCCGATTCAAATCATCAAGCAGTGCTTTCCGAAGTTCTGGGGACGGACTGCTTATACCATCATATTCACCTAACAACTGTTGTGTCTCAGCAGAGAGTTGTGGAGCGATGTGTTGGGATATAACAGCGCGCGTGTCTTGGAGTTTCACGGCTAAACTGCCTAAGTCTTTGAGATCATCTCCAGACAAAAGGAATTGACTTGTGTCGGCGCGGGGGGCAATTTGTGTGCTTAGGGTTATCAATAAAGTTGCGAACAATAGCGTTATGGTTCTGTTGGATAGGTGAAATATCTTCAATCGCGAGATTATTTTTCGCATATTCAAAATCTCCTTTTGCAAGATTCAAGCGAATGCAGTGAAGCACTACGGTTTTACTGTAAAATTTCCGCAGCAGGTATCGCTTTTCTGGATTGTATTGTTGTGTTACACACTATCTGTCCAGAAAAGTTGCAAACGGTTGAAAAATTGTTATTTTTCTTCATAATCAGTGGTAGTCGGGAGAGTTTGTTATATTAGATATCCAAACTGAAGAACTTCAGGAACGCTACGGTAATCAACACAACGGCTAAGAAACAGAGCAGTAGTAAATCTACCACAGAGTGCCGAACGGTTTCTGATAAGGAGGTTTCTACCATGTCTGGCGGTGGGGCAAGTTTTTTGGGTTCTGGAGGTTTGCTTGATGTGAATCGCGCTATCGTCGCAAATTGATCGTCTGCGATTTCACTGAAATACGCCGTCTCAAGTTGGTTATAATAACGAGTGCCCATTTGAAAATAAGTGTTTCTTTTTATTTTTCCTGTTTCGGCTAAATTCATGGCAAGATAAATGAGCGAAGCTGTTGGTGTGATTCGGGACAGGTTTTCTCCGACCGATTCTTGCCGCTGTTTTTCACGCTGGTATTCTCGGTCGACTTTGCCGACTTGCTCCTGAAATTTCTGTCGATACTCGGCATCAATCGGTTCTCTCAATTCTCTGATTTTTGCCATATCCTCGTTGAAGTTAATCGAGGTGCCTATCGTTCCGATGATCTTTTCGCCAATCGCTTGTTCCTTTTCTGTATTGAGATTATTGCGGATCGCCGTTTTTTCCATATAGACGCTCTGAATCGCGCGTGTCGGTGCAATGAGTTTGGCGGTAAGAAACCCAGCGCGCGGTGCAATCAACACGGCAAGCACCCAGACAGTAAAGGCGATAATGAGTGCCGTCTTGGAATTGTCCAAATAGGTGGAAATCACTGTCCCTATCGCAAAAAAGACACCAATGTAGAGCAGTGAGACGAGCGTCAAACTCAACACGCGTAGGAAAATATCAGACTCGCCCAAGGGGAAACCTTGCGAGACAAGCAAGAGTAAACCTAACAGGAACGCTACCAGAAATGGGACAACAAACACGATATATCCACCAATGAGTTTGCTCCACAAGAATAAATCCCGCGGTAATGCGTTTGACAAGGTAATCCGGAGGGTCCCTGCTTCTCTTTCGCCCGCAACAGCATCAAATGTGAATAACAGTGCCAGCAAACTGAAAACAGTACTGACGACAAACAGAAAATCAAGATTCCCTAAAGCAGAGGAGAGCGGAGCTTCGCCAAGGGACATTGAACCTTGTTTTACACCGTTGCGTGTCATCCCCAGATAACTCGGAAGGGATTCCTCCAAACCCTTTGCAAACACGCTCAAAGGTGTCGGTTTAAGAAAAAGTTTAGAGACTTCCGTATCCGGGTCTGGGGCATCTGGCGGTTTTTCTTCAGATTCCGCGGTCGAGAGTTTAAGGGATTCCTGATAATTGACTTGGTTTTGGAGATAATTGCGGTAATTAATGTGCAAGGTGAGTGGCACGAGCAGAAGACACATCACAAGGAGCGCAACAAATCGGACGCTGAGAATATGATGCATCATCTCTTTTTGGATTAGCGTCGTTAACATTTCATTAAGTTTCCTTTGTTAGCCTCGCGCTCATTTAGGCTTGTAAAAGCGTTGCTTCTGTTTCTGAAACGCGTGTTTCCGTCATCAACAGTCTATTACACACCCTTTGCGTGGAAAAGTTCCGTAAAAAAGTTTGGCTCATGTCGAGATTGCATGCAATTCTATGCTTGAACG
>VYCT01000176.1 GCA_009843785.1 Candidatus Poribacteria bacterium
TAGAACCACCCTCTACATACACCACACAAAAAACTTGTGGGTAACAGTAAGACCTAAAGGTAGGGGCTTGTGCTTCCTCGCAGTCTGCGGGGCACTCTAAGAGTTCACCGTCTTACGTCTGCTCCACTTAGGGCAGCCAAGCCTGCCCGTTTGATGTTGATCGCAGCATTGACATCTCTATCGTGGTGAGACCCACATTTAGGACATGTCCACTGCCTATCTGAAAGAGTGAGCACTTTGTTGTGATAGCCACAATCACTGCACGGTTTTGTTGTCGCAGTCCACTGACTGATTTTCTGAAACTTTTTACCATGTTTCGCACACTTCTGTTCCAGTATCTGCAAAAACTGATAAAAGGCGTGGTCAGAAACTTTGCGTCCCCAAAGACGTTTCATACCCTCAAGGTTGAGCGTCTCAAAAATCAGTATGTCAAACTCTGTGCAAAGTTCGGTAGCAAGTTTCCATTGCCAATCATATCGTTGTCTGGCAACTTTTCTGTGTTGCCTTGCCAAAGCACGACACGCACGATACCAATTGCCCGAACCTTTAACCTTACGACTCAATGCCTTAGAGAGCGACCGTAATACTTTCAGTGATTGTTTCAAAAACTCTGGTGATTCTATTTTATGCCCTGTGTCGCTTGTCAGGAATGTTTTGTTTCCGTAATCAAATCCTGCGCTTTCACCCGTCATAGATTTGGGTTCGGAATCGTCAACATTATCGCACGAAAAGCATATCCAATAATCACCACACCTGTCTCGTTTGATTGTAATCGTCTTGATAATACCTTGAATTTCACGGTGTTTATGTATAGAGAACCATGTCCCTATACAGTTGATTTTGATACGATTATTTTCAAGTGTGTACCCTGCTTGAGTGAACGTTAGGGAGGTGTATTTATGACGTGTTTTTATTTTAGGGAAA
Organism: Candidatus Poribacteria bacterium; assembly: GCA_009843785.1. Lineage (GTDB taxonomy): Bacteria > Poribacteria > WGA-4E > WGA-4E > WGA-3G > WGA-3G. The sequence continues at coordinate 925 of VYCT01000176.1, forward strand.
CCAACTTTACGCGTTGTTTTACCTGCTTTGCGGTCTTTGATGTTATCAAAAAAGGCATCTCGCGACTTGCCGTAACGCAATACAACGTCTTGAACAGCTTGACTCGGCAGGTCTTTCCAATGCGGTTTCGTTCGCTTTTTCAGTTCTCTAACGTGTCGATTCAAACGAGAAATAGACACATTTTTACCATAAATACGATAATACCGACGATCAAGCAGCATGATATGCACGTGGATCGCCCACATATCGTCAATCATATTGCCAATCTTTATCGTGTTAGATTGGTTCTGAAGTTTGAACTTGTAAGATTTTCTCATGGTACTATCAGGTATCAGGCTTTTACCTCTTTTCCAAGTGAGAGGCAGACACATTGTCTGAGAGACAACGCTTGGAATGTCTGCCAACCTGATACTCTAATTATATCACATTTCTATGTAAATGTCAAATGTATTTTCGTAATATAAACCCAATGCCCGTCTACATCCCGCAAGCTAAAGCAGGAGGATTTGACGGGGGAGTGTTAAGTATACTACATTTTACAAGAGAAGTCAACGGTTCTATTTTCTCAGTAAGTTTAAAAATGCCGCAAACCCAGAAGATAAACATTGGATTTGAGGCAACAAGATTGCGATTGCTCAGGTGGTAACGCTAAATATTACTTCAGTATAACCATTTTGCGCATAGGTGAAATTTCACCCGCTTGAAGTTGGTAAAAATAGACACCACTTGCAACATTTTCACCTAAACCGTTGCGCCCGTCCCAATATGCAGCGCGGTTCCTATCAGTGTAATACCCTGCTGCCTGATGTCCAAGTGCTAACGTCCGAACTACGATACCTTTTGTGTCGTAAATGGTGATTTGGACATCGCTGGCGTTCGCCAACTGGTAGGGTATCCACGTTTCTGGGTTAAACGGATTGGGGTAATTTGGCAATAATACAGTCGTTTCTGGCAAAACTGCGCGTAGAAGGTTTTCCAATACATTGATAGCCCGACGAAAGTCTGGACTCCCATCGTCAATTTGTTTTACTTGTGTCAACCAACTCTGAATCTGTTCAGTAGTCAGATTGTGAATCGCTGGTGCAGCTGCCGATCCGTCTCCGATATCATTAGCGACTTGCACCAAATCCAAAATGTCAACAACACCATCGGCGTTGATGTCTGGGTTTAATTCTGCATCCGTTGCTCCCGGATGTCCGATTGCGTTCGCAACCATCACTAAATCTTGAATGTTAACTGTTCCGTCTTGATTGACATCAGAACCGGCATAGATAGGTGCATCATTTACCTCAAAACGAACAATTTCGGTGAAGTCCGCTCGTAAGAAGTTTTGCGCTTTATCCATAACGTTCATCTCAGCAAGTCCCCAAATGCCAGGCGGACTACCGACTGGCAAAATAATTGTCTTACGATATGTCTGATAAACGGTCGGATCGCGTGAAAAATAGATATCCCAAAAATCCTTATCATAATGTCTGAAGAAGTGTGTCACGCCTTGTGGATCGCGCAAAAGCATATTCGTTTTTGCATACCTACTTTGTTTACCTCATAGTAAAGGAGCGTTGCATAGATTTTCTTTAAGGGTAAGTTTTTGAAGCAGTCCAAGATATCTTCAGGTGCTTTGCCTTTCAAATGCTCTTCCAATACTTCATCAATATAAACGCGGTGCCCCTTAATGCGGATGCTGGTGTCATCAATAAAATCGAAATAGTCTCGCAAATCCATTAGAGTTGTACCCGAACTTCAGGGTCCATGTCTTCATCAAGTAGAAACCGTGGCCGCATCCGGCCTCCTTGCCCCCGAAGGCGATGCTTTTCTTTCGGTCGTCCATTTTTCACGTGCTTTTAGAAGGCGTTCGCGCCGTTCAATATATTCTGGGTTTGATGCTACAGTTTGCAGCCATTCCTGATATCTTTCTTCTCTGCCTTTTTCCACACGAGCCATGTATGCATCCACTTCCGTCTTATTCGCCAAATAGTAGAGAATAGTAGCGTAGATTTTCTCCATTGACATCTGTGGGTAGCGCTGCTGTAGTTCATCAGGTCCTTCACCGCAAAGATAATTGCTCAATACATTGTCTATATAAACGCGATGTCCCTGAATACGGATGTTTTCGTCATCTATAAAATCGAAGTAGTCTTGCAAATCCATGTTTTGTCTCCTTTACAAATCAGGCATGTAGACAGTATATCCGAAACCACAAGAAACGTCAACTATGAAATCCCGTGCTCACAGGTATAGACTTAGGTATTGATGAACCGCCTTGAGATTAAAATATAGGGCGAAGCTGAAAGCCTCGCCCTATAATGTTCGTTAATTCAGTTCTACTACAATTCAGTTCTACTACTTTTCACGCAGGCGTGCTTCTAAAGCATCCAATTCATCAGAGAGTGCCTTCGGAAGTTTCTCGCCGAAACGTTCGTAGTGCTCACGAATCAATGCAATCTCGTTGAGCCACTCTTCGGTATCAACATGCAGGAGTTCAGCCATCTGCTCGTCGGTTACATCCAATCCGCTGATATCAACACCACCGGGTGCCGGAACATAACCGATCGGTGTTTCAACAGCATCGCCTTCTCCTGAGACACGTTCCACGATCCACTTCAGGACGCGGCTATTTTCACCAAAACCGGGCCAGAGCCATCCACCATCGGCATCCTTACGGAACCAATTGACGTAGAAGATTTTCGGGAGCTTGCTGGCATCCGTGCTTCCACCCATTTCCAGCCAGTGTGTAAAATAGTCGCCCATATTATAGCCGCAGAAGGGCAGCATCGCCATCGGGTCGCGTCGGAGTTCACCGACTGTGCCAGCAGCGGCGGCTGTGCGTTCGGAAGATGCGATAGAACCGATAAAGGTACCGTGCTGCCAATTGAAAGACTCGAACACGAGCGGTACTGTCGTGGCACGTCGTCCACCGAAGAGGATCGCTGAAATCGGTACACCATTCGGGTTCTCCCAATTCGGGTCAATAATGGGGCACTGTGAAGCCGGTGTCGTATAGCGTGAATTTGGGTGTGCAGCTGTCTTTTCGTCCCCGGGATGCCACTCTTCACCGAGCCAACTTGTGACCGTTTCAGGAACATCTTCGCTCATCTCTTCCCACCAAACATCATCATCTTCTGTAAGTCCGGCGTTTGTGAAGATCGAATTAGATGCGAGCGTGTGCATCGCGTTCGGGTTGGTGTCCATTGACGTGCCGGGTGCGACCCCGAAGAAACCTGCTTCCGGGTTAATCGCGTAGAGTCGTCCGTCTTCACCGAATTTCATCCATGCGATGTCGTCTCCGATAGTTTCAGCTTTCCAACCGGGTATTGTTGGTGTGAGCATTGCGAGGTTCGTTTTACCACAGGCACTCGGAAACGCCGCGGCAATATAGGTCTTCTCGCCCTCAGGACTTGTCAAGCCCAGAATCAGCATGTGTTCTGCCATCCATCCGTCGTTTTTCGCCATAATAGACGCGATGCGGAGGGCATAACATTTTTTACCGAGTAGCGCGTTGCCACCATAACCACTACCGTAAGACCAGATCGAACGTTCTTCTGGGAAGTGTACGATGTATTTATTATCTGGATTGCAGGGCCATGAAACATCTTCCTGTCCGGGTTCAAGTGGCATACCGACGGAGTGTAAGCACGGCACGAAATCGCCATCTTCACCCAAGATGTCCAACACATCACTCCCCATCCGCGTCATAATCCGCATATTCACAACGACGTAAGGGGAATCACTGATTTCAACACCGATATGTGAGATAGGTGAACCGAGGGGCCCCATGCTGAACGGAACAACGTACATCGTCCTGCCCTTCATACAACCTCTGAAGAGTCCCTTAAGAGTCTTCTTCATATCGTCAGGGTCGTGCCAATTATTCGTCGGTCCCGCTTCAAGGGGTGTTTTTGAACAAATAAATGTTCTGTCTTCAACGCGCGCGACATCGGCGGGATCGGAGCGTGCGACGTAGCTGCCTGGACGTTTTTCTGGGTCCAATCGGAAGAAGGTCCCGCTCTGGACTAATTCCTCGCAGAGCCGATCATTTTCTTCCTGTGAACCGTCACACCAATAGATAGAATCAGGTTGGCAAAGCGCAGCTGCTTCTTCGACCCAATTCTGTAACTTCTTGTTTTTGGTCATTTAAATCTCCTGTTGCTGAATACTGTTCCTCAAAAATTCATATTATTTCTCGTATATATTTTATAACAAATTTTCACACTTGGCAAATTAAATGGAATGTCACTTACCCCCATTTTTTTTGGGGTTTAGAATATGGTTGATGTTGTTAGG
>VYCT01000065.1 GCA_009843785.1 Candidatus Poribacteria bacterium
ATCATCGTCGTCATCGTGGTCATCATCGTCATCATCGTCATCGTCATCGTCATCGTCGTCATCGTCATCATAACGAAGATCTGGAAAATCTGCCGGGTCTTGCTGATTAATCCAATCTCTGAAGAGTTGAATTTGTTCATCAGCCAGTGGAGGACCCCCTGGCGGCATTCTACCTGATACTATTTCTTCCACAATATCACTTGTGTCAGCATTCCCTGGTAGGAATACAGAACCTTCGTTGCCACCTGCTAAAAAAGTTTGATATGTGCTGAAATCCAAGTTGTAAGGTCCCCCTGCCACATGACAGCCTGCATAAGCGCATCTTGCTGTGAGAATCGGTTGAAGGTCGTCTTCAAAAGAGATTATGGGGTCAGGGGATTCCGGAGTTTGTGTGGGTTGATCAATGGTATTATTAGTGGAGGTAGACGGTGTAGGCGAAGTTGAAGGAGAATCACAAGATTCGCCAAACTCACTGACAACCAATGCCAAATCTGCCACATTCACGATCCCATCGGCATTGACATCCGCAGCCCCTCCATCAGTCTGACCGAAACGAGAGGCGACTAACGCAAGGTCTGCCACATCCACAACGCTGTCCCCGTTGACGTTACCTTTACAAATGTTTACCGGTACGACTTGACCGTTAACCACGCTCGGTGAAGATGTTCCACCGTCCGGATCCGTCAACGTCACACCTGATAACCGTAATGTTGAAGCCTTCACAGACACGACTGTAAACGTCACTGTCGCAAGTGTGCCACTCCCGTTGCTCGAACCGCTCAACGCTATGGCTGCGACGGTTACCGAGGATGCATCCGTTATCGCTGGCACGACAAACGCCCCCGAAGGCAGATACGCGCCGTTGGTACTCGACACATATCGCAAGGCACTACTGTCAAAATTGATTCTGGCTTGATACCCAGCGACATTTCTACCGCTACTTATGTTGAGTTCTACTGTGAAATTCTGTCCGTTTGCTGGTGAGTTCACGGGATTCGGTGAGATGTTCACGGTCTGGGCGGACACGCTGCCTGTCATGAGAAAGAAACTTAATAAGCAACCTAATACCAAATCTAATTGAGGATCCATCTTAAAATGCCACGATTTTTGAATCATGCCCGGTTCGGTTAGGAAACCGAACCTACCGGGCCTGGGTAGAGATGGTTTCAGGTTAATGTAATATAAACTTTTAGAAATGGTATAATATAGATAAACCGGTTTTGCAGTTCATTGAGAGAATCCTCTCTTTTATGCTAAAGTTGACAATCTTTTACGGTACCACTTCCGCGTGTTGAACAGCTGCAGAGGTTGTTACACCGTTAAAATCTGTTACAATTGCGTCACTGAGTTGTAGGGATGACCTTTTCACTGCGACGACTTCAAACGTCACGGTGGCTAATGTTCCGTCCCCGTCACTGGTGCCTGCCAACGCTTGTGCGGAAAGCAACACCCGATCTACGACATTCCCAGTGGGCACAACGAACGCTCCTGGGGGTAGATAGTCGCCGTTACTACGGGAGACATACCGGAGTGCAGTAGCATCAAAGGCAAGTGAAACTTGATACCCTGCGACGTTTTCACCGAGCGCAATGTCCACGTTCACAGTGAACTGTTGACCAACAGTAGTGGAACGGACAGACATCGGTGTGACCCTAAAGGTTAGAGATGTGGGAACCACCTCGTCCGTTGCATCATCAACTATTATTTCTTCCATCGGTTCTTCTGTTACTTCCGCTGTCATTTCATCGGCATCGGATGCTATGGGCATGACTATTACATCGTCAACCATCTCACTTGCAGTGTTACAGCCGAGGAAAAAAACGATTAACAAGACCCCTAAGATTACCAATATTCTGTTCATCAGAAAATTCCTATTTTATTCCTTTGGAGCGTGGAAAAAGGCAAGCCACCTTTCAGAGATATGCGAAATCTGGTAGTAGCAGTCATTTGATACTATTTACGGATAAGCAACTTTTTCGTTGCCGTGAAATTGCCAGCCTGCAGCGTATAAAAGTAAATACCGCTTGCGACGGGTTCACCCACTTCATTGCGGCCGTCCCAGTATGCTGCACGTGCGCGGCTCCGATACGTTCCGGCCTCTTGATGTCCTAACGCCAGTGTGCGGACTAATCGCCCATCCACCCCGTAGATAGAGACTTTCACATCAACAGGCTCTGCCAACTGATACGGTATCCACGTCTCCGGGTTGCACGGGTTTGGATAATTCGGAAGTAGCGCGTGCTCGGCGGGTGCCATGGCAGCGTATAGCTGCTCCAAGTTAGTAATCCCTTGTGCAAAAACCAAGGATCCATCATTCTCAGCACGCAGAAGCTCCAACCACTCCTTTACCTGTGTGGCAGAGACTTCCGAAGTATCGGGTTCATAAGCTTCCATAGTAAATCGCGTGTCAACGCCGGGTGTGGCAAGATCAGCATTGGTAGCAAAATCTGATGTCGGTTGTGTTTTACTCCACGCGTGAACAGCGACACTTATCGCAATGACAGCAAACGCAGTAATGATGCGTGTTAGGGTTAGCCATACATTTTTCATCTGAAATACTCCTTTATTGAAGAATAACCTCATTATACAAAAACTTTCAAGTGTTTATCAAACTTACATTGACGTACCCTTTAGCAAATGTTAGCAAATGTAATGCCAAACCTAAAAATAGGCAATAAGCATCTTATTCCGCCGACTTTTCGCAATTTTCTGTAGTAAGAATAGACATATCTGTTCAAAAAATGGACAGAAAAGAAAAAACTCCCACAATTGACAACAGAATTTTTACACAAGCAATTTGCCTGTCTACACCCTCAACCTAAAGGATAGGGGTTTGACGGGAAGAGTGATAACGAAGGTACTTGCATTATTATTTAGTCATCATCATCGTCATCGTCGTCATCATCATCATCATCATCGTCATCATCGTCATCGTAGTCGTCATCGTCGTCATCATCATCGTCATCGTCATCATCGTAACGGAGGTTAGGAAAATCGGCAGGGTCTTGCTGATTAATCCAATCTCTGAAGAGTTGAATTTGCGCAGCAGTCAACTGAGGACCGTCAGGAGGCATCCTGCCAGAGACAATTTCTTCAATAATGTCGCTGCTTCGGGCATTACCTGGGACAAATACATCCTCGTCCTCTGCGCTTCTTATGAAAGTTTGGTATGTCCTGAAATCAAGTCCGTCGTAACCGTTAGCATCGTGACAACCACTATATGCACACCTCGCTGTGAGAATAGGCAGCAGGTCCCGTTGAAAAGAAACTTTACCGTCAGTAGGTCCCGGAGGTTCGGGCTGAGGTGATTCATCAACAGGTCTATTAGTGGTTACTTCTTGATTGTTAATCCAATCCCTAAAGCGTTGAATTTCCGTATTGGACAGCTGCGGGCCACCAATAGGCATCCTACCTGAGACGATTTCATCAATAATAGTACTTCCTTGCGCATCGCCTGGAGTAAATATGGGACCTTCATCCCCACCGTTTATAAAAGCTTGATAGGTACTGAAATCCAAGTTTTTCGGTCCTCCAGCGACGTGGCAACCCGCATACGCGCATTTCGCGCTGAGAATAGGCAAAAGATTCTGTTCAAAAGTTTGTGCAATGGTGTTATTAGCGGAGGTAGGCGGTGTAGAAGCGGTTGAAGGAGAATCACAAGATTCGCCAAACTCACTGACAACCAATGCCAAATCCGCCACATTCACGACCCCATCGGCATTCACATCCGCAACCCCTCCGTCAGTCTGACCGAAACGAGACGCAACCAACGCAAGGTCTGCCACATTCACAACGCCGTCACTGTTGACATCCCCTTCACAAATGTTTACCGGTACCACTTGACCGTCAACCACGCTCGGTGAAGATGTCCCACCGTCCGGATCCGTCAACGTCACACCTGATAACCGTAATGTTGAAGCCTTCACAGACACGACTGTAAACGTCACTGTCGCAAGTGTGCCACTCCCGTTGCTCGAACCGCTCAACGCTATGGCTGCGACGGTTACCGAGGATGCATCCGTTATCGCTGGCACGACAAACGCCCCCGAAGGCAGATACGCGCCGTTGGTACTCGACACATATCGCAAGGCACTACTGTCAAAATTGATTCTGGCTTGATACCCAGCGACATTTCTACCGCTACTTATGTTGAGTTCTACTGTGAAATTCTGTCCGTTTGCTGGTGAGTTCACCGGATTCGGTGAGATGCTCACGGTCTGGGCGGAGACGCTCTCTATCATGAGGAAGAGACCTAATAAGCAACCTAATGTCGTTAAACCCCTTTTGCAATTCATTGAAAAAATCCTCTCTTTGTTCAATTTTTATTTTTTTTTAGGGTGTTGCACGGGTTTGGATAATTCGGGAGCAATGTGTGCGCCATACATTTTTCATTGAAATCCTCCTTTATCGTTAATGTGTAGTAACTTAATCGTGATCGTCATCGTCATCATCATCGTAACGGAGGTTAGGAAAATCGGCAGGGTCTTGCTGATTGATCCAATCTCTGAAGCGTTGAATTTGCACAGCAGTCAAGGGGGGACCGTCAGGGGGCATTCTGCCAGAGACAATTTCTTCAATAATGTCGCTGCTTCGGGCATTACCTGGGACAAATACATCCTCGTCCTCTGCGCTTCTTATGAAAGTTTGGTATGTCCTGAAATCGAGGTCGTCGGGACCGTTAGCATCATGACAACCACTATATGCACATCTATCTGTAAGGATAGGTAAAAGGTTTTGGTTAAAGGAAACCTCAATGTTAGTAGAGGCAACGGTTTGCGCAGATGTAAACGGCACATTTTCGGATTCGGAGGAAGAACCGTCGGGCAATAATACATTATCTTCATCTTCCACGGAATCGCACCCGGACAAGAAAAATAGAAATCCGAGACAGATTAAAAAACAGTGTATTATACGCATAAAATCTCCTTTCTTTTAAATGTCTACTTTTCCAGCATACATAATAAACAGAGCAATGCAGCAATTGAGATATAGGAGAACCTATTGCATTGCTCTGGATTTTCCTCAGGAGGAAGAGGGTTCTCACATTCCATAGCAAATGTTATGCCAAGTTTGAAGTAGGGGAGAAGTGTCTTATTGCCTGGGTCTGTTGAATTAAAAATCTAAAGAGTTTGAACATTTTTGTTCAAAAAATGAACATCATATAGG
>VYCT01000105.1 GCA_009843785.1 Candidatus Poribacteria bacterium
GATTCAAAAATGGTGGCATTTTAAGATGGATCATCAATTAGATTTGGTATAACAATTCTTAGTGGGGGCATATTTTATGCCCCAATAATTTAAGAGCATTTCTATATTTTCAGTTTTAAAGATTCCTACCTATCGATTCAGCGATAGGTGGAAAATTAAAAAGAAAGGAGGTGAAACTGATATGCAAAGTCATTTACACCAACAGATGAATCGCAAAGTTTCTCACTTTATCATGGGCGAAGAAGGTAAAGTCGGAAGCCGAAGCGCGTTTACCGCCGCCGCCTTCATCGGTGCAACATCATTCGCAGGTATCCTTCTCGGTGCGCCTAATGCAGCAGCAGAGGGTAACTGTGGAGGCGAGGCCCAATGTAATGAGGGCGACTGGTGTTGTGGATGTTGGGATGAGGTTTTAAACGCACCGTATGACGGCTGTGAGCAGGACACGTATGATTGTGAGCAGTGGAATAACACTAATCCAAGCGTTTCTTGCTGGATAGTCAACTAATACGGGATACATAGCATGGTAAATGTTCAGGCCGCTAATTATTGATTACCTCTTTGAAAATGGCTTGATATTTGCCGTGCTTATCTAAGTTGGGAGATGTGGGATGATGGAGATTATGGTGTATATTTATTTCTCATCTCTGTCAACGCCTCGTCTCCCTTATTACCAAAAATTGGAAAGTTGCTATCCTTTAGGCGCGCTGATATTAGACGATACCTGGTTTCTATGCCTTGGGATGAAATGGGTCTTTCCTCGCCGACAAACTATTATTAATTTTCTGAGTCGGCAAAACGGTAAAACCGATTCTGAATTGCAGACACGGAGCACATAAAAATGAGACGAACATTTACCTATACAGAGTTGGCGACTACGGCGGTATTCGTATGCTTCTTGTTTTCGGTGAACCTATATGTCTACGCGTCCGATGTTCCATATATTGCCTTTAGTTCCAATCGAAGTGGCAATTATGACATCTACATGATGGATATTAACGGCAAGAATCTCCAGCAACTGACGAACCACCCGGGGAATGAGTATTCTCCAGCGTTTTCGCCGGACGGACAACGAATGGCTTATGTTTCCAAGCGGGATGGCAATTGGGAGATTTATATGATGAACCCCAAGACAAAAGTATCCCACCGGTTGACGCACCATCCAGGATTTGACGATAAGCCCGATTGGTCCCCAGATGGGCAATGGATTGTGTTTTCCTCCAATAGAACAGGGACGTTTGACATCTACAAAATCGAACCGAGTGGTGCGAATCTCCAGCAGTTAACACATGAGAGAGACAACTACAACCCCGCTTGGTCTCCTGATGGTCAATCAATTGTTTTTACTGCCAGTGTGGCTAACAACGTTGATATCTATGTGATCAATGCTGATGGTGGCAAACTCAAACGCCTGACAAGGCAAGCACAGGCGGAAAATGTCCCAGCATGGTCACCCGATGGCAAACAGATCGCCTTTAGTACCGCACTTCTGGGAAATAGGGACATCTATGTGATGAATGCGGACGGGACAAATGTTCGCAGGTTGACACACCATCCGGCGAAGGATGGAATTTCTGCTTGGTTTCCGAATGATCAAATTGTCTTTAGTGCTGAGTGGGAGGAAAATTCTGATATCTATCTCATAGATGTAGGCGGAAACAATCGTCGTAGGTTGACACACCATCCGGCGGTAGACAAGTCTCCGACGTGGGTGCCTACTGGTTTTTCCTTCTCTGTTTCTCCGACTGAGGAGACCCGAACAACACTCTGGGGTAGGTTGAAGCAGGCTGTCGATGATTAAACGAGGTTCATCCGATAGAGACAGATTGAATTTACCAAGAATTGAGGGAGCTGACAACTTATTTATCGATTTTCTGAGTGAGCCGATTAGCAAGGCGATCTATTGCCAAATCTGCCACTTCTGAATGGCATGCGTGGAGGAAATAAAATGAAGGGTAAATTTGCCTATATTGTGTGCTTCTTGCTTGTGTTAGCCTTTTATGCAGGGGCGGCTGATGTTTCGCATATTGCCTTTACTTCCAAACGAGATGGAGAGCTTGGCATCTACATAATGGATATAAACGGCAAGAACCTCCAGCAACTGACGAACCAGCCACAGAATGAGTTTAGACCAGCGTTTTCGCCGAATAGACAGCGGATGGCTTATGTTTCTACTCGGGATGGCAATCTGGAAATTTATGTGATGCATCTTCCGACGAAGGTATCCCACCGATTGACAAACCATCCAGGATTTGACGATAAGCCAGCCTGGTCTGCAGATGGACAATGGATTGCGTTTGATTCCAATAGGGCGGGGCTGTATGACATCTACAAGATTAGACACAATGGCGAGAATCTCCAAAGGTTGACGCACCAGGGAAATAACTACCACCCGGCTTGGTCTCCAGATGGTCTAATCGCTTTTGATTCAAAAGATGGTATCCATGTGATGGACTCAGATGGAGGGAACCTGAGACACCTCGTGAACCAACCGCGAGCAGGAAAAACACCCTCATGGTCTCCAGATGGAAAACAGATCGCATTTAGTGATATGATTTTAGGGGGGAATTGGGATATCTACACGCTAAATGTTGACGGGAGCAACCTCAGACGGATGACACGCCATCCATCTAAGGATATGTTTCCGGTTTGGAGTCCTGATGGGCGATCAATTGTGTTCTACTCCAGGTGGAATGAGAAATATGACATTTATCTTATAAAAGACGTGGCCTCGCGACATGCCATCCAATTGACGGAGCATCCGGAGGTAGACCGGTCTCCGACGTGGGTGCCTGTTGGTTTTTTCCTATCTGTTCCTCCAAAGGTCAACACTCAAGCGACCTTGTGGGGTAGACTGAAGCAGTCTGTTGGTGAGTAAGTGGAGTTCATTAGAGAGGGAGATTGAATCTATGGTAAATTTTAGGATTACTTATATACCCAAAGAAGGGCGAGGTTAGGAAACCTCGCCAGCGGCAGTGGAGCATGGTTGTTCCTATTGTCTGCTGAAATGTATACTTTTTTTATAATTCACCATAAATAGAGTGGCGTAAGTGCGTTGTGGTTGAAATTGGAATATCAAGAATCTGGGGTAGTTCATATTACGGGATTAGGCGTTTCCAACTGTTGTTAAAGTTAGCAAAGACTCCCTGCCTATCTGTTCAGCGATAGGCGGAAAATCAAAAGATAAAGGAGGTGATATTGATATGCGAACTCATTTACACCAACAGGTGAACCGTAAAGTTTCTCGCTTTATTCTTGGTGAAGAAGGTAAAGTCGGAAGCCAAAGCGCATTTACCGCCGCCGCCTTCATCGGCGCAACATCATTAGCGGGTGTCCTCCTCGGTGCTCCCGATGCATCAGCAGAAGGAAACGGATGGTGTGGAATTAACTGTGATGACGACAAGTGGTGTTGCGGATGTTGGAGTGAGGAGTTAAACGAGCCTTATGAAGGTTGTAGACAAGGCACGTATGACTGCTCGGATGTAGAGATAGATTCCCCAGGTATCTCTTGCTGGCTAAAGCCGTAGTATCGGGGGTTACAACATGGTGGTAAACATTCAGGTTGTTGATCATCCGTTTGAAACAACGTGATGTTTACCGTGCTTATGTAAACAGGGAGATGTGGGATGACGGAGATTATGGTTTATACCTAATTTCCCTCTGTATCAATGCCCTATCTCCCTTTTACCAAGAATCGCGAGGTCTGATAACCTATTTATTGAGTTTCTAAGTCGGCAAAGTGGTAAAGAATCTGATACTTCTGAATGGCATACGTGGAGGAAATAAAATGATAGGTAAATTTGCCTATATTGTGTTAGGTACGACAATCCTATTAGGGCATTTATTATTGGCAGTGAACCTTTGTGTGTCCGCGCCTGATGTTCCGTATATTGCCTTTAGTTCTAAGCGGAGTGGAAATTACGACATTTACATGATGGATATAAATGGCAAGAATCTTGAGCAGCTGACAGACGATCCAGCGGATGAGTTTGATCCAACTTTTTCGCCGGATGGACAGAGGATGGCTTATGTTTCCAATCGGGATGGCAATCTGGAAATATATGTGATATATCTGCCGACGAAAGTATTCCACCGATTAACAAACCATCCAGCACGAGACGATAATCCGGCATGGTCGCCTGATGGGCGATGGATTGCGTTTGACTCTAATAGAGCAGGGCCGATTGATATCTACAAAATCGAACCCAGTGGCGAGAATCTCCAACGGTTGACGCACGAAAGAGATAACAACTACAACGCGGATTGGTCGCCCGATGGTCAATCAATTGTTTTTGCTGCCAAGTGGGCAAAGAACGTTGACATTTATGTGATGAATGCCGATGGTGGCAACCTCAAACGCCTGACAAACGAACCGCAGGCGGACAATGTCCCGGCATGGTCTCCGAATGGAAAGCAGATCGCCTTTAGTACTGCACTTATAGGAAATAGAGACATCTATATCATGAATGCGGACGGCGGAAAGGTCCGCAGATTGACGCATCATCCGGCAGTGGATTGGTCTCCAGTCTGGGGACCTGATGGTCAATCGATTGTTTTCCATTCCAAGTTGGAAGCAAATGATGACATCTATATCATGGATGTGGAAGGAGCCAATCGCGTTATAGACAAGCGCCGCAGATTGACCCGCCATGTGACGAAGGATCAGGATCCGACGGGGGTGCCAGTAGGTTTTTTTTCTGTCTCTCCGACGGCCAATACATACACGACTTTGTGGGGCAGACTGAAGCAGTCTGTCCACGACTAAGTGAGGAATATCTAATGTCACAATATGGCACTTTCTATGTCGTCACAGCAAAACATGGAGTTCGACCGAACCGCTTGAAGAAGTTTCTTTTAACAGAATGGTTTACCGCCCTTCAGTCCACTTCAGGTTGTCTTGATGTAGAACTTTGGGAGAGCCAACGGAGTCGCGGACGTTATTTGGTGTGTGAACTCTGGGAGAATAAAGAAACTTATTAAAAAAATTTTAAGCGTCCGGACGGTTATTTTACGTGGAAAATTGCTAAAAAACTAAGAAATTGGTGGAATTTCGGTGTTTTTTACTTTTTTTTTCAAAATAATTTGACAAACTGCTTCTCAGCGTGTATATTATTTACTTTGGAACCCATAATATATCTTTTTTT
>VYCT01000319.1 GCA_009843785.1 Candidatus Poribacteria bacterium
TAAAAACCTTTCACCACAAACCTTCAGAAAAAAATGGGGGTAAGTGACCTATAAATTATGTTGAATTGTGATATGCACCTGTGATATAATATTTTGTAAAGTTGTGAAAGCATGTAAATCATTGACATTAGTCGATAGAGTTCACCCCATATAACTGAGGAAATCCCGTGAATTGCGAAATTAGTGAAACCCGTATGCGAATCCTGCAGCTGCTGAAAATGCGCTCAAGCATGACGATCAGTCAATTGACAGATGCCTTGCATATCAGTCAGATGGGAGTCCGACAACACCTCGCTATACTCGAAGCGGAAGGATTGGTTGCACACTACCAAGAAAAACAGGGGCGCGGTCGTCCGCCGCACGTTTATCAATTAACCGATGAAGCCAACGGTCTTTTTCCGACGACTTATGCGAACTTTGCCGTGGAGTTGATGCACGAGGTGGCAAAATTTAACGGTCCCGGTTTTATTAACAAAGTTTTCCGTGGACGTATGAAGTCGCAATTGGAAACGTATCAACAGCGGCTTGAAGGCAAAACTCTGTCCGATCGGGTCAAAGAACTTGCGCGTATCCGTGATGAAGAGGGATACATGGCACGTTTTGAAGAGGATAGTGACGATTACGTCTTAATCGAACACAACTGTCCGATCGCGGTCATTGCGCAAGAGTATCCCCATGTGTGCGAGATCGAATTGGCACTTTTCCGCCAATCCTTAGGTGCAAAGATTGTTCGAGAAGAGCATCTGATGCAAGGCAGCCACAGATGTTGTTACCGGATTCCGAAATCTACGGAATAGTCATTTAGGGGCAGAAACGCCCCACGATTTTCAAGGATAACGATATTATGGCGCGTGAAACAGGGCGGCGCGGTTTTTTCAAGGAAGCACTGAATCAACTCATGCAACCCGTCGCCGAATTCCTGGATGACAGGATCGGTGAGCCTGTGCCTGTTGAAGCCGCGAATAGAGGTCATCTTCTGCGCCCTCCGGGGGCATTGCCTGAAGCGGAATTCTTGGAGAAGTGTCATCGGTGTGGTAACTGCGTCAAAAACTGTCCAGCAAACGCGATTTTCGCTTTAGAAGAACGTGTGCAGTCTGATCTCACTGACACACCTTACATTGACCCTGATGAGCAACCGTGCGTTATCTGCGATTCATTGGCATGTATGTACGTCTGCCCAAGTGGTGCCTTGCAGCCCGTTTATGCCGAAGACATTAAAATAGGTTTGGCAATTTTCAACGTTGAAACTTGTCTTCGTACGAAGGATGTGGCTTGCACGTACTGCATTGATACGTGTCCTATTGGTGCGGATGCGATCCACCTCACGACAGACGGTATTGTAGAGGTGCTTGAATCTGGATGCACAGGATGTGGGGTCTGTCAGTATGCCTGTCCAACAGTCCCGAAGTCGATAGTGATTGAACCTGATATTGCGAGAGAAGTACTTGTGGATTAGGGTTATCATACCTTTTTGCAGAAAGTATGTCTGTACTTACACAAATTTTCATGCAGGGAGCCGTGGACGGTCAAAGTTTGCGCGATATCAAACCGCCGCTGGAAGTGCCGCAAGCACTGCTTTTCTATTTTATTGGTGCCGCGCTTCTACTCGGGTGCATAACTGTTTCCGCGTGGTTCTATCTCCGAAAGAAGCCTCAACCCTTACCGGTATCCGAAGGCGAAGCAGTGGAGCCGCCGCCACCGCACGAGGTAGCCTATAAACAATTGATGGCGATTGAAACCTCCGACTTGCTAAAGCGTGGCGACCTTGAAACGTATCATACCGAAATTGCGAATGTGCTCCGCGAATACATTTGCGCGCGGTATCAAATTCCTGCGTTAGCGTTGACGACGACCGGGCTGCTTCAGGCTATGCTGCGTGCGCAGATAAGTGCTGAGTGTGTTGGGCGTGTGCAACAATTACTTGCGAATTGTGATATGGTGAAATTCGCGTCCTATCAGCCGGACCGATCAGAAGCATCGCATCGTGTAGCAGATGCTCGCTGGATTGTTGACGAGACGAAGATATCTGATTCGTCATAGGTACGAAAAATTAATAAAAATGTTGACAGAATTTGAAAAGATATAGTAAGATAGCTTAACTTTATCTCAATTTTTCGCAGTCATTGGATCCACGAAAAGCACATAATTTAGACTTTAGACGAATTTTGTTGGTTTCCTATAGAACTACAAGCCATAGCAAGGAGGTTAAAGTAGCGTGTCAGATGAACACAAAATACTCCTCACGATACCTATGTATCCTGATATGGAACTTGCCGCAGCAAAAACTGGCTCTGCCCTTGCTGAATTGAAGGACTTCAACGAGGAAGCAGTCGAAGAAATTCAACTCGCAATTATTGAAACCTGTATTAACGCTTCTGAACATAGCCAAAGCGATGATAAGGAAGTACATATTCAGTTCTTAGTTACGGACGATCAGTTGCAGGTCAAAATCTCTGACCGAGGTGTTGGGATAACTGCGGATACATTAGACGGTACGCGTTTACTCGGTACCCCGACTTTACACGCCGATTTGCGTAAGCGCGGGAGAGGCTTACAGATTATTAGAGCACTCATGGATGAAGTGGTTATAGAAAGCAGTCCTAACGGTACAACTGTTAGCTTCACAAAAAAGAAGACCCCATCATAGGTCTCTGTGTCGTTTTCTTTCTACTGGCAACATAATTTTGAACCGGTAGCGGATCATCCACGAATCTGTGTTCAAATGTGCTGCGCAACGGTGCTTTTTAATCTTTTTAAGAATATATAATCTTTCCTTTTTAGGGGTGGTCCGCAAGTCCATGTTAGGTATTTAAGGAGGTAAACGGTTTGTTGAACAAATTCGATATTCAAGTTCGCGAGTCAAAAGGACACGCGATAATTGAGACAGCTGGGTATTTGAACGATGCGCTCGGCGAAAAGCTCTCTGAGAAAGCACAAGAGCTCATTCAGAATGGTTACACACTGTTGGTGATCAACCTTGAACAAACAACACTCATTAACAGCATCGGTATATCCATACTTATTGAAATTATAGAGGCACTTGACGAACGTGAAGGCACCTTGAATTTCTGTGGATTGTCCGCTACGCAAGAACGCACCTTTCGGATGATGGCGATTGCTAAATACGCAGGCATTTTCCCGGATGAAGAGTCTGCTATTGCGAATCTATAAAAATAGCGATTAGCCGTCGGGAACCGTCAGTACAGAGGCAAGCGTTATAGAACGCTGTCTTGCTGACTGCTGAAAACCATTTATAATAAATTAGAAACCGATTGCTGGATTTAACACTATGAAAGCCCCGAGTAAGCCTTCAGGAGACAGTTTGGAAACTCATAAAATACAAAGCACCGCAGAACAGACGATGGAACGGCTCATATTCAGTCTATCTGAGTTGGAGCATTTGGGTCAAACGTTAATCTCCGGGCACAGCAATTTCAATTATTCGAGCAAAACCTATCTCCGCATCACGCTCGGTACTTTGCAGATCAGACGCGGTGCGATCTTGCGTTACCATCCGACGGGTCAAAACTTGGATGTTGTTGCGGCGACCCCTGACGAGACGTTTGCGCCAATCCTTGTTGAACCAGATGAATTAGAGGCTTTACTGAAGCATCCGTTCATTGAGAACACTGCGCCCCCGGACTCCCTTAAACAATTCTTTGCTCGGAGCAGTAAACTTTCAGAAACGATTGATATACGTCTTTGGATACCGCTAAAAATTCAAGATGAATTTCTGGGAATGATTGGTCTGGGCAAATTTTTGGCGCGGGACGCGTTAGAGGCGTGGGAAATGGAGTTGCTGACCACCCTGGCACACCAAATTTCGATTGCGATTGCCTATTCGCAGATGGTGGAGGGCATCCAGAGCGAAAAGTTTCGGTTGTTCATGCTCGCCGAAAGTGCGCCCCAAATCTGTCAACTGCTACAACCTGAGGCGGCTGCGGAACAAGTGGTCCAGCAAGCTGTCTCGCTGCTTGACGCTAACGCTGGCGCGCTCATGCTAACGGACACCGCGCAACAGGTACTTGAAATGCACTACGCATTTCCAGAGAATTTGCTTGAAAATAGCACGGTGCAGGATACCACGAATGGCCTCGTTATTTCTTACGGTGAGGATACACCGCTATCTCAAGAAGCGACATCCGTAGAGGTGTTGAAATCTGTTGTTAAAGAAGGGATTCCAGGGCACTGTTTGCCTAAATTCGACACGCTCTTTGGCGGGAAAAACTTGATGGCTGTCCCGATTCCTGGACGTGATGGTGATATTTTGGGGGTCCTTGTCGTTGGTGACAAAGAGGAACGCGGTGGTAGAATTACCTCCTTCACGGATGAAGATGTAATTCTGCTTGATTCGTTTGCGAAACAGGCGGGTGTTGCGATTGAGAATGCGCAGCTGCATCAGGAGGCACTTGAAGCGCGTCAGTTGCAAGCAGAAATGGAAGAGGCGCGTAAAATTCAAGTGAACCTGATTCCTGAGACATTACCAGACATCCCCGGATACGAAGTGGCGGGGCATTATGAACCGCGTGGCCCTGTCGGGGGCGATTATTATGATTGTATCCCTTTACCTACGGGACATTGGGGGCTGGCAATTGCCGATGTTTCTGGAAAAGGGATGCAAGCGGCACTGCTCATGGCAACACTTCGGGCGGGGCTTATCTCGGAATTGTCGCGTGCAGAAAGCACCAAACAAGAGACACTTAACCAGTCTACTTTGTACGCGGAAATCGCTACCATGGCGATGATACTGAACTCGCTCCTTTACGCCAGCGGTACAGAAGAGAAATATGCGACCTTCTTCTACAGCCATCTTAACCTGGAAACAGATATTCTCACGACGCTTAATGCGGGGCATAATCCGCCGTTACTCATCAGAAAGGATGGCACCTACAAGTGGTTGGGTGAAGATGTTGGTGGAATTCCGCTCGGAATGTTCCCGAACGATATGGTTTCAAGCATTGCCGAATATGAAGCGGAACATGTCCAACTCGCCAGCGGTGATGTCATCGTGTATTATACAGACGGTGTCACAGAGACCGTTAACATTGAAGACGACTATTACGAAGAAGATAGACTTGTAGAGGCATCAAAAGCGTGCAAGGATGAACACGCCGAGGGTATCCGCAAGTACCTTCACAGCGCAGTCATGGAATTCCAAGGAGAAGCGGATCAGTTTGACGATCTCACGCTCCTTATTTTGAGAAAGGAATAGGGAATAGTTATCAGTTATCAGTTACAAGAGGTTTTAGATAGTTTCAAAGTTTCTTTACTGACAACTGAAAGGTTTTTCGCAGAAAAACCGTACTGGCAACTGACAACTCCTAACAACAGATGCAGCAACATTCGACAGTCGGCCGCACATTCTTAGATCCAACAATCCTGGCGCGAATTGGCAACCTTGAATTAATCGCGAAATTCGTTGTAGAAGGCTTTATCTCAGGGCTGCACAAAAGCCCGTATCACGGGTTTAGTGTTGAATTCTCACAATACCGGCAATATATGCCAGGGGACGACCCGAAACATATAGACTGGAAAGCCTACGCCCGCACGGATAGGTACTATATTAAGCAGTTTGAGGAGGAGACGAATCTCAATTGTTACCTGCTCTTAGATACGAGCGAATCTATGGCGCACCCTGTGGATGATGCGCAGCCAAACGATGCGGCCACAGCGGAAAACGGTGCGGGGACACCAAGTCTATCAAAGTTGCGATATTCGAGTTTCCTCATAGCGTCGCTTGCCTATTTTATGGCGAAGCAGCGGGATGCAGTCGGTTTTGCCTACTTTGATGACGTGCTTCGACAGTACCTGCCGGCGCGAAGTAGTACATCCCACTTACACTCGATTTTGCTCACATTGGAGACGTTAGAGACAACAAAAAATACACGGATGGGAACACCGCTGCATCAAATTGCAGAACGCCTCACCAAACGCGGGTTGGTTCTTTTTATCTCGGATCTTTACGATGAAAATCATGAGGAGGTCATCGCTGGCTTAGAACATCTCCGCTATGAAGGCCACGAAGTCATCGTCTTCCACGTTCTCGCAGAACAGGAACTTGAATTTACCAATTTCGAGACGGGGCGAAGTTCGGAAGCACTGATCCGATTTATTGATTCAGAAAACGACGCTGAGATTATCACAACCCCGCAAGCGATTCAGGAGAGTTATCTAAGCAATTTCAACGACTTTCTTGATACCTATAGACTTGCCTTACGGCAAGCGGATATTGATTACAATATAATAACAACAGCAACTCCGATTGATCTGGCACTCGCTTCTTATCTCGCCAAGCGGCAAGGTGTCCTCTAAGGGAATAGTTGTCAGTACGATTTTTTTTCAAAAAATCTTTCAGTTGTCAGTCGTCAGTTAAGAGGGTTTTGAACTATCACACATCTCTTTTCCCTGATTCCCGAAGACTGATAACTCAAGACGCTAAAAACGGAACAAAAACTTAATACTTAAAAAATGCCTTTTGGTTTAACTTTCTTAACAGCCTCTTTTGCAATAGCCGGTGCGATAGGCGCGTCCATCCCGCTTATTCTTCATTTACTGAACCGAGAGCGGGCGAGACGACTGATTTTCAGTACTGTCCGTTTCATCCAGATGTCGCATCAGACGAACGTGCGGCGGCACAAGCTGAAACGGTTGCTGCTGCTGCTCATGCGTATTCTGATGTTGGCGTTGCTCGGATTAGCGTTTGCGCGCCCATTTTTCGCTGACGCACCTGAAATTATACAGAAAACAGGTGGAAAACGAAACGCTGTTATTGTTCTCGATACCTCCTATAGTATGCAGTATGAAGATGTTTTTGAAAATGCGAAAAAAGAGGTGGGCAAAATTCTCGATGGGCTTGATGCCTCCGATGCTGCGTGCCTCATTCTTTCGTCCGATAACGCACGTGTCGTTGCGCCGCTCGGCTCAGAATTTGCGCACATCCGGACGGCTTTGAATAATGCAGAACCCTCTAACGAGCGGACGGATTACTTGGACGCGATGCAAACCGCGGATGAAATATTACAGCCTATCCCTATTGGTGAGAAACAGGTCTATCTGATCGCGGATATGCAAAAGCGGGGCTGGGAGAATTTCATTGAGACGGATAAACTCAGCCCGGATATCCAAATCCATTTTGTTGATGTTGGTGCGGAAAAACCACAGAATTATGCGATTACCCAGATCAGCGTTCCGCCTGTTGTGCTCAAAGAACAGAAAGCGTCGCAGCTTGTCGCGCGGGTACGCAATTTCGGTGATGAACCGGTTGAGAATTTGCAGGTACGTCTCTTCATAGACGGCAATGTGATTGACAGTGTTGAACTTGACATAGAGCCAGATGATTTTGCAGACGCTGTTTTTAAAGTTGAGTTTCAAGACGAGGCGACACATACGGGTTGGGTTGAACTGCCAGAAGATGCCCTCAGTATCGACAACAAACGATATTTTA
Organism: Candidatus Poribacteria bacterium; assembly: GCA_009843785.1. Taxonomy (GTDB): domain Bacteria; phylum Poribacteria; class WGA-4E; order WGA-4E; family WGA-3G; genus WGA-3G. The sequence continues at coordinate 7,445 of VYCT01000319.1, forward strand.
CTTTGCAAAGTCTACAGTCTATTAAAGTCCATGCTGTCCGGGAAGAACCGCGAACGCGCGGGCGTTATCAAACCGTAGAAACTTTCTTTATGAAAAAGGCGTTGGCATCCGGGCGTGCCGCTGTCCAAATTGATTTCACAGAATCCGTCTCGGTCCCGAATACATCGACACTCGCAAGCGTAGATGTGCTGATCCTTGCGGATGTAGCAGAACTCTCTTCGGGTGAAGCAGAGCGTGTGAAGACTTACGTCGCTGCTGGCGGTGGTTTGATTGTGACAGTTGGCAATAATATAAGTGCCGATACTTATAAACAACAGCTCGGTGGTGAGACCGGATTAATGCCGTGCGACTTTGTGCAAACGGTCGGTGATGCGTTGGATCGCGAGCAATTCCGTGTACTCGCTACAGTGAAATACGAACACCCGATTTTCGTGCCGTTCAAGGAACCGAATCACGGGGATTTCGGTAAGGCTCGGTTCTACAGAATTTTTCAGGCGGTACCCACCAAAGATGCGAGCGTCATTGCTGCTTATGATGATGGGAGTCCAGCACTCTTTGAAAAACCTTATGGGACCTTAGGACGTGTGCTCTGTTTTACCTCGACAATAGACAGGGAATGGAACGATCTACCGATTCGAGCGGTTTATCTGCCGTTTCTGCATGAGTCGATTAAGTATCTCGCGCTTAAGGATGTAGACGCTGCGCCAAATTATCGTGTTGGTGATAGCGTTGAACTGAAGGTTTCGGATGATGAGAATGGCGAGGCTGCGCGGAGCAGGGAAATCGCTGTGTTTAATCCGAACAACGTTGAAACTCGCTTGCAGCGGAACGAAGGGACGACTGAAGTCCGCTCGCGGGGTAGCGTTTTTTACGATGACACTGCGGTGCCGGGCATCTACTCAGTCCATACCTCTGGCGCAGTCCCGTCCTATTTTGTCGTCAATGTTGACACAACAGAATCCGACCTTGCGGCACGTGATGTAGAAGAGTTAACAAGTATGCTGAAGGGTACTGTGGACGAATCGGTTGAGGAGAAACCGACTGCAGAACTCGTAGCACAATACCATGAGGATGTTGAGAAGAACCAAAATGTATGGATCTATCTCATGTTAGCGGTTTTTGCGTTGGCAGTAACAGAGATGTTCGTTGCCAATCGCGTATAAGTTATAAGAAAGAGACAGTAACAATTCGCGTCTTAACTTATAACCTCTTAACCAAGCCCTTATAACCCTTCCCAAGGAGAAATCGTGAATTTTGAAGCGAGTGCACCGATTGAGGTGCCGAAAATCGTATCTGATGAGCAGACCCAATTCTTTGTGGAGAACGGGTATCTTGTTGTCCCGGATCTGCTCTCGCTTGATGAAATAGAGGAGCTGCGGCGGGACACAGTCACGATCGCGAAAGGCGGTCATCCGTGCGACAATCTCGAACCGCTTCCTGAGGATATTAGCGATGCTGAGGCTATCAGCCGTATTCTCTGCATTCATCAACCGCATTTTGTCAGCCCAATCATAGAAAGGTATGTCCGGCACCCGAAAATCTGCGGCATCTTGAGCCAAATAGCGGCTGCGCATCTGCCTTATTGGGACGGTAGCGTCAAGTGCATGCAGTCGATGCTGTTTGTGAAGCCCCCAAATTTTCAAGGGCAGGCGTGGCACCAGGACGAAATCTACATTCCGACGCGTGATCGTTCCTTAATTGGGGCTTGGATTGCGATGGATGATGCGACAGTCGAAAACGGGTGTTTATGGGTTCTTCCGGGTTCACATCGTCAAGGCTATCTCTATCCGCAGCGGTCTCATGAGAATCCAGATGAGTTTGATTTTGCGGAGGAAAGTTACGGTTTTGATGACACAGCTGAGGTGCCGGTTGAAGTTACAACGGGAACATTAGTTTTTTTTAACGGGTATCTGCTGCATCGCTCGCGTAAGAACCGTGGGGATACGTTTCGCCGGGTTTTGGTGAGCCATTACTGTAACGCGTGGTCGCTGTTACCCTGGTCAATTCGGGAAGGCGAGCGTCCAGCGAGTGCCGACCGGCGGTGCATTATCCCAGTTTCTGGCGTTGATCCTTATATGTGGAAAGGTTATGATGCGCCACCGAAGAGTGTGTCGCTGCGGACCTGCAAAGCCGTTCAGCAGTTGGAGGCATCGGATGCAAGTTGATGGTCTTTTGGCACTCAAACAAGCGTTAGAGACAATGCTTTCCCGCATTGAGACAGGGGAAGATATACTGGAGCAGTTGGAGCGAATTAACGTCCTACATCGGGAACTTGACCCAACAGCGCCGAAAATGCTCCGACACTATCTTGAACGGAAAAGTTACACAAAGGCATTAGCACTGCTTGCGGAAGTCACGCGATCATAGTGATGGCGTGCTTCCGAAAACTTTGTAAATAGGGAGAAACATGGTGAGAGAGGATGGCCGCCGGCCAGATGCGTTGCGACCGGTTACGATCAAACGACACTATATCAAACATGCTGAGGGTTCGGTCCTCGTAGCAACGGGTGACACCCGTATTATATGTACAGCCTCCGTGATTGACCAGCAGCCGCGGTTTATGCGCGACCAGCGGATCAAGAAGAAAGGTTGGGTGACAGCCGAGTACTCGATGTTACCGCGCTCAACTTCTGAACGGATGCAGCGCGAGATAACCCGTGGCGGTGTTGGTGGTAGAACACAAGAGATACAACGTCTCATCGGTCGTTCCCTGCGTGCTGCTGTAGACTTGCACGCCTTAGGAGAGCGGACAGTCTGGGTGGATTGTGATGTCATCCAAGCCGATGGTGGGACCCGTACCGCATCGATTACAGGCGCGTTTATCGCGCTCTGGGATGCGTGTCAGGCACTTCTTGAAAATGGAAGGATCCAAACATTTCCTATTACCGATAACATCGCTGCAACGAGTGTCGGGCTTGTGAAGGGTGAAGCAATGTTGGATCTCTGTTATACCGAAGATTCAACAGCAGATGTTGATATGAATATTGTTATGACCGGGAGTGGGAAGTTTATAGAGATACAAGGCACAGCGGAGGAGAACCCCTTTTCGCGTGAGGATTACAATCAGATGTTGGATCTTGCTGTTGGCGGTATACAACAACTTATCCGATTACAGAATCGGATAATGTTGGAGGATTTAGATGAAGCTGGTATTGGCGACGCGTAACCAGGGCAAGGTTCGCGAACTCACAGAAATGCTAAAGAAGTTTCCAGTAACCAGTAACCAGTGCCCAGTAACTGGAAACTGGAAACTGGAAACTGGAAACTGTTCCCTTGAGGTGATTTCGTTGAACGCCTATCCTGATGCGCCAGAGGTCGTTGAGGACGGCAAAACATATATGGAGAATGCCGGTAAAAAAGCGTCGGTCATTGCAGCATACACAGGTTACCTGACGCTCGCTGATGATGCTGGATTAGAGGTAGACGCGCTCAACGGCGCGCCCGGCATCCATTCTAAACGCTGGGCAGGTGAAGACGCTACAGATGCGATGCGGATCGCGAAGCTTCTTCAAGCACTTGAAGGTGTCTCTGATCGGCGTGCCCGTTTTGTCGCGGCCATTGCAGTCGTCTCCCCTGACACTACACCTTTGACCAAGAACGCGCGCCATATCCTTCAAATATCGGAAAATCGCGTTCTTGGTCAAGGCGTTCTCGGTGTTTGTGAGGGACACATTAGGCATGCCCCGGTAGGGGAGAGCGGGTTTGGCTATGATCCGGTGTTCGTGCCGGACGGTTACGATCAGACTTTCGCAGAATTGGGTGAAGACATCAAAAATCAGATGAGTCATAGAGCCAAGGCGTTGCAACAAGCACTCGCCTTTCTAACAGTTAACAGTTAACAGTTACAAGAGGTTTTTGACAATTCTAACAACTCTTAACTGAAAACTGAAAGGTTTTTTCGTAGAAAAAACCGTACTGATAACTGACAACTACTAAAGGAGAAAATGGCAGCACTTAACGATTTACGCAACGGGTTGGTTATCCGACTCAATGATACCATTTACACTATCGTCGATTGTCAACATGTGAAACCGGGGAAGGGCAGTGCCTTCGCTCGGACCAAGATCAAACGTATCACGGATGGTGCAGTTTTGGATCGTACGTTCCGATCCAATGAGACGGTCGAAACCGTCCGTGTCATGGATCACAAGATGCAGTATATGTACCGAGATGGTGATGTGCTGTGGTTTATGGACAACGAATCATTTGAACAACATACACTTCCGCTGACTCTCGTAGAAGATAGCTTGAAGTTTCTGAAAGCGGGAGAAACTGTCACAGTCAAAATGGACGGACAGGTGCCGCTTGCGGTTGAACTTCCGAACTTCGTTGAGCTTCAAATCGTTGAAACCGATCCTGGATTGCGCGGGGATACCGTTAGCGGTGGTTCCAAACGTGCGACCCTTGAGACAGGTGGGGTTGTTAACGTTCCACTTTTTGTGCAAAACGAAACGCGTATCAAAGTTGACACGCGCACTGGAAAATATGTAGAAAGGATATAATAGTTATCAGTTACCAGTGGCCAGTAACCAGTTACCAGTTAAAGACTGGAAAACTGAAACACTGTTAACTGGTAACTGTTAACTGGTAACGGATATGCGTCAAAACAGACCCAAGGATAAATCTCAATCTGGGGACCAAGACTACAGTGATGTCCTTGAACTCGTTGAGCGGTTAGCAGAGGTGCTTGACCGCTCGGATCTCACGGAGGTCCGGGTTCGAGACAATGAATTTGAGGTGCAAGTTTCCAGACATCGGGGAAACCCGGGTGGCTATGCGCACGCGCCTGCCCCCCAGTCGCCGGAAACAGGTGTTGTGGTCGGGACACCCCATTTGCCTGCGGAAAACGTGGATATGGAGGTTGATGGAGACGGACAGAGTGTCTACATCAGTGCGCCGATGCCTTCGCGTTTCTATCGCGCGCCTGCGCCTGATGAATCGCCTTTTGTGCAAGTTGGGGATACGGTCAGCACGGGTGAACCTGTAGGCATGCTCGAAGTCATGAAGACTTACAACCCTGTGGAAGCCCCCTTTAACTGCGAAATTTTAGAGATTCTTGCTGAAGATGGCGAGGCGGTTGAATATTCGCAACCTCTGTTCCGAGTGAAACAGTTATGATAAAAAAGATACTAATAGCAAATCGCGGTGAGATCGCTGTTCGCATTATCCGAGCCTGCAAAGACATGGGGATTAAGACGGTGGCTATTTTCTCGACTGCGGATGAAGACGCACTGCACGTTAAATATGCTGACGAGGCGTACTGTATCGGACCTCCACCTTCAGCAGAGAGTTATCTAAAATACGCGAATATTATCGCAGTTGCGGATTTCGCAAATGTCAATGCGATTCACCCGGGGGCAGGTTTTCTATCTGAGGACGCGCAGTTTGCTGAGATTTGTGAGGCACACGAAATAAAATTTATTGGACCCTCGGTCACGAATATCACAACGATGGGGGATAAAGTGCAGGCACGCGAGACTATAGCAAAAGCGGGTTTAAAACTTGTCCCGGGCAGCCGAAGCGGCAAACGCAAAAACAGCAAAAAGGGAACAGTTGATACCGCTGACGAAGCCGCGCAGCTTGCAGAAAAGATCGGCTATCCTGTTGGGATCAAAGCCGTTGCTGGCGGTGGTGGACGCGGTATCCGCATCGCTGAGAATCGACCCAGTTTGCTAACTCTTTTTCACACGGCAAAGGCAGAAGGCGAAGCCGCTTTTGGGAACGGGGATGTCTACATTGAAAAATGGATTGAAGAGGCACGGCATATTGAGGTCCAGATTTTAGGGGATTTGCACGGTAACGTCGTTCACTTCGGCGAACGTGAATGCTCTATTCAGCGTAAGCAGCAAAAGCTGCTTGAGGAAGCGCCCGCTGCCTCTATTCCGGCTAAACTGCGTGCGGAAATCTGTAAAGCCGCTGCAAAAGCCGCAAAATCTATCGGTTACACAAATGCTGGAACTATCGAGTTTGTTGTTGATAAAGATGAGAATTTCTATTTTTTGGAGATGAACACGCGCATTCAGGTGGAACATACTATCTCCGAGAGCGTTACCGGCATTGATTTAATCAAAGAACAGATTCGGCTTGCAATGGGGGAACCGCTCGGATACAACCAATCCGATATTGAAATCCAAGGGCACGCCATTGAATGTAGAATTAACGCCGAGGATCCGCTGAACAATTTCATGCCTTCGCCAGGGCTTGTCACAAAGTACCATCCGCCGGGGGGTATCGGCATCCGCGTTGATGGATATATCTATACGGGATATACCGTGCCGCCGCACTATGACTCACTCATTGCGAAACTCATTGCGTCCGGTAGGGACCGGGAAGAAGCGATTGCCCGGTTGAAGCGAGCACTGTCTGAATTCGAGATTGAAGGCATAAAGACGACACTCCCGCTTTTCCAAAATATCCTCAACGATGAACGTTTTCGCAGCGGCACCATTTTTACGAACTTTTTAGAAAAGTGATACCATAAATCAACCCGTTTGTCGAAAAAAAATCTTGACATCATTTGCAATTTTGGGGATAATTCTTACCAAGTGCACATCCCAACAGCTGCTCGAAACCGTACAACAAAGGTGACGACCATGCAAAACGGACACATTCAATTAACATCTCCAACCAGATTAGACGGTTACACCGGGTCTATAGGTGTCGGTGTTGTTGCTGTGCGCTGCGTGTCTGTATGTGCGTTGCTTTTGCGTGTTATTAACTGTGAGTTAACTGTGCTATGTGCGTGGTTAACGCCCCCCCCCCGCTTAACATTAAATAAGTATAATACTTCACAAGATAGTATAGGCTTCAGGGGCGTTCTATCTTTGTCATGCCTGCGCGCGTTCTGTCTTGCACGGTGCGTCTCGTCGCGGGCTATTTTTGTTGCATTGGGATTTACCCTTTGACTCTGATATAACAGAAGGAGGAAATAAGAATCGTATGGAAATAAGAAGTAGATGGCGACAAGATAACTATGAGAATATCAGAACTGAGATGCAACCCGGGGATGTTATTGCTTTCTCAGGGACATCTGTGATCTCTACAGTGATAAAGTTAGTGACAAGCAGTCATGTGTCCCATGTGGGTATCATTGTCCCCCCTGATTACTTGGAAGACGACGATGCTGGCGATGGCATCGTGGTTGCAGAGGCAACTGAAAGCGGCATTGGACCCCATTCCTTGAGTACACGGTGGAATGATAACACGGTTGAAAATTTGTGGTGGTTGCCTCTGCGCGCAGATCTTCGGACCAGACTGGAGGAGAATTGGGAAAATTTTCGCCAATACTTGTCCGATTACAACCGCGCACCGTATGATTATTTACAAGGCGCTATGCTGGGACTCATGCTTCTTGAACCTACATTAGATTCGGTTAATTCAAATCTATACGAACGTATCCGTCAGTTCATCGAGAACATACTTAATCATGAATCAGGGGCTGATAGGCAGGAGCACGAAAGAAGTATCCTCCGATCTCTGCGCAGTATGCTTCGGCAGTCCCTTAATGACGTTGACAATGATAGTATACTCACCGGCTTGCTTCATTTACTGCTGGAAGACGATACTACGGAAAATCTATCAAGGAGGCTTGATAATGAAGAAGATTTTGAACATTTCTTCTGTTCAGAATTTGTTACCGGCGCGCTGAGAAGCGGCGGCGTGACTCCTAACATTAATCCTTCAGAAATCACTCCTATTGAACTGTGCCGGTTCAATATCTATGAAGACAATTATACCCAGTTTAAAAGGGCAGAAGCGACAAGGATTCGCGGCTTTAATTGTGTGGATATTTCAAGGTGGGAGGGATAAAAACCGCCCTATATCCGATAATTAACCGGGCATATTTGTGGCATAAACTGTTAGTTTGGGTTTCCAGTCTGGGCGGACACTAAGCGGCAATCCGCGTCATTCGCGATAATCCGCGATTTAGAAAAGAAAGGAGTATTTTATGCAGAAACTTACGCATCTTTTAAGCATCGTTCTCGCAGCACTATTCGCGCTTGCCGTGAGCAGCTGCGACGAATCCATGACAAACCAAATGGACCGCGTCGTCACGGATACCGATCCACCGACCGAGCAACCCATGGCACCGACCACCACAGAACCCGTGGCACCACCAACTGAACCTGTAGTAACAACACCTGAACCGCTACCACCGCTCCCGGAAGGCACCGTCGTCTTCGTCGAACCCCGACGCGTGACATCTCCTGCCGCCGGAGAGCAACTGCAGGTACATATCAATGTCAAAGACGCTGCAGATGTACTCGCTTACGAAGTGCGGGTCGGTTTCGATCCGACTGCGCTTCGGTATGTGAGTATTGCGAATGCGGATTACCTGCCCGCGGGTGCCTTTGCTGCGCCGCCGCAAGTTTCAGTGGACAGCATCTACCTCGCGACTACGTCGGTTGCAGGTTCGGCAACAGCAGCAAATGGCACACTTGCAACCGTAACATTTGAGGTGGTAGCCGCCAAAGCCTCCACGATTACACTCATTGATGTGCTGCTCTCCGATAGCAACATCACGCGGTTGACATTGCAAACAGCAAACGGCAACATTAGCGCGCCGTAGGGGGTTTTTGCTTGGGTATTTTTTCAGGGTTGCCTCGCCTGTTCAGCCTGTTCGTAGTAGGGCGATTTATCGCCCGTTCAGATTCATCGCCTGTTCACGAGGAAACATAACCGAAATAGTAGGGGCGAGGTTGCCTCGCCCGTTCAACCGGTTCGTAGTAGGGCGATTCATCGCCCGTTCACAACAAAACAAAAAAGGAGTCTCTCATGAAAACCCAACGTTTCAAACCTGTTCGCGAGAAAATCATCTGCTCGTTTAGCCTTCTCACCCTCTGTTTCGGGTGGACCGTGATGAGCCACGCGAGTGCAGTCGTCTCTGTCCAACCTACAACACCTGAAACGCCGAAAATCGGTGAACACCTCGCAGTGCAAGTCAATATCATAGGCGGCGAAACCGTCGCAGGTTACCAATTCACACTGGCGTTCGATCCTGCAGCGTTACGCTACGTCTCCGCTGCGGATGCGGGGTACTTTCCTTCAGGTGCCTACACAGTCCCACTTCCTAAAGATCAAGACATCACCGTGGTTGCTGCTGCGCTGAAAGGCACTGCGACAGCACCGGATGGCACGCTCGCAACCGTGACGTTTGAAGTGCTGACACCGAACCCATTTAGCAGCCTCCATCTGACAGACGTTATCCTATCGGACGCGACTGCGACTGCGTTAGATGTGCGGTTTATCGGTAAACACGACGGCACAGAACTGTGGCCCCTCACACCGCCTGAAGAGACGGCGATGTTGCCGAACTATCCGAACCCGTTCAACCCAGAGACATGGATACCGTATCAGTTGGCGGCTCCTGCCGAGGTGACCTTGACGATTTACGGGCCCACTGGACACGTCGTCCGGACATTAGCATTAGGGCATCAAGCTGCGGGTGTCTATGCCTCGAAAAGCCGTGCGGCGTATTGGGACGGCAGGAACGACATCGGTGAACGCGTCGCGAGCGGTCTGTATTTCTACACATTGACCGCTGGAGGTTTTAACGCCACCGGCAAGATGCTCATCATGAAATGATACTATTTCTGTAACCCTGTTCGTAGTAGGGAAACCATTCATGGTTCTCCCGTTCTGACCCGTGGACGTGCGATAATGCACTTTGCATTTGGGTGAGTACACCGCAAAATCGCACGACTCCGAACGAATCTATCTTTAGAATGAGTATAGGGAGATAACGCATGAAAACTTTATTGAAAAGAAACCTATTTTTCAGTTGCCTTGTATTGTTACTGTGTTTCAGCATAACCGCACTCAGTTATGGGCAAGCCGTGGTCTCCATAGACCCTGCAAAAGTGGCTTCGCCGGCAGCTGGGGCACAATTCAGCGTGAACATCAAGATAGCCAACGGCAACGGTGTTGCCGGCTATGATGTGACAATCGCGTTTGATACAACGGCATTGGAATATGTTGAGATCAAGAACGCGGATTACCTACCTACAGGTGCATTTGCTGCGCCCCCGCAAGTGTCAGGTAACCGTGTAACGCTTGCGGCGACCTCGGTATCCGGTGCGGCATCCGCGACGAGCGGCACCTTGGCAGTGCTAACTTTCAAAGTCGTAGCTGCGAAAGCCTCAACACTCCAATTAGTAGAGGTGATCCTCTCCGACAGTGCTGCGAACGCGTTAGCCGTGACGAAACGAGACAGTGAAGTGGTTGTCGGTGCATCGCTGCCGACGGATCTGAATGGTGATGGTGCCGTGAACGTTTTGGACCTTGTGCGTGTGGCACAAGACCTCGGTAAGACGGGTTCGCTTGCGAGTGATGTGACCGGTGATGGCAAGGTAAATGTATTAGATCTTGTGCGTGTGGCACAAGACCTCGGTAAGAGAGTTGGCGGCGGTGGAGCCGTGCCTCCAACGAACGGTGGGAGTACCACGTCCCCTCCGGCTGTTGATCCGTATAAAAGGATGGAGCTGATTCCTGCTGGCGAGTTCCGTATGGGGAGTAATGAGGGGAACAATGAAAAACCGATTCATTCTGTCTACGTAGATGCTTTCTACATGGATAAATATGAAGTAACCAATTCCGAATATGCCGAGTTTCTGAATGCGAAAGGCAAACATAGCGATGGGAGTATCACGTGGTTGGATATTGGTGCGGATAGGTGCCGTATAGAATATGTGAGTCGTGTCTACCGTGCAAAAGCAGGGTACGAGAACCACCCTGTCGTTGAGGTGAGTTGGTATGGTGCGATGGCATACTCGGAATGGAAAGGCAAGCGTCTGCCGACAGAAGCGGAATGGGAGAAGGCTGCGCGCGGGGGTTTATCGGGTCTGAAATACCCGTGGGGCAATGCGATAAATTCCACGAATGCCAACTACAATAGTCATGTTAAGGACACCACGGCGGTAGGTAAATATGCTGCGAATGGATATGGTCTGTTCGACATGTCTGGTAACGTATGGGAATGGTGCTTGGACGAGTATAATGGGAATTTCTATTCAGTGTCGCCGGCTCAGAACCCCTTGTCAGGTGCGAATAGCATTCAGTGGTTATTAGATAACTATACAGGAGTTAATACATCCCGCGTGTTGCGCGGCGGTTCCTGGCCCCATAGTGCACCCCTCGTGCGGGTCGCCAACCGCATCAGCAATACGCCTACGACTACGAGCTACTACTACGGTTTTCGTTTCGCGAGGGCTGTTGAGTAATTACTTAACTCTTAATTACTTAACTCCTTATTCCCCACCTGCGTAGCAGGTGGGCGGCCCCAAAAACTTTGTATAACTTAACTTTTAATTACTAATTTAGAATTTACATCTTAGGAGAGTTCATGGCAGCCTCGACGACACAAGCCGTTCCTAAACTCTACGATGTGATTCTGTGGTTGATGGGACGCGTGGAAAAGTTTCCACGCTCCCAAAAATTCACACTCGGTGATAGAATCGTCAATATTTCGCTGGATATATTAGACCTGCTCATCGAAGCCACTTATACCCGTGACCGATTGGCTCTGCTCCGAAAGGCAAATGTACAATTGGAGAAACTCCGGTATCTAATTCGGATCTGCCATGACTTGAAGTTGCTCTCCGCAAAACAATATGCTTATGTCTCCAATGAGATAAACGAAGCAGGCAAACTGCTCGGCGGCTGGATTCGGAGCCAGTCAAGTTCATCATGAAAACGCACAACCGCTTTTTTCAAAAAATCTGTTCGTTTGATAACCTCGTCAGTGCATCACGGAAGGCACAGCGCGGCAAGCGTTTTCAAGACACTGTTGCCCGTTTCAACTTTCATCTGGAGAAGGAACTTTACCAATTACAATCGGAATTGCAAACGCAGACGTATCGCCCGGGCCCCTATTATGAGTTTCATGTCTATGAGCCGAAGCTACGGAAAATCAGTGCAGCACCCTACCGAGACAGAGTTGTACATCATGCTCTCTGTAACCTCATTGAACCGATTTTCGATCCGACGTTCATTTTTGATTCTTATGCGTGTCGGAAAGGCAAAGGGACGCATAAAGCCGTGGATCGGTTCACTGATTTCAGTCGTAAGAATACCTATGTGCTGAAGTGCGACATCAAAAAATATTTTCCGTCCATTGACCACGAGATCCTTAAAACGCAGTTTCGTCGAAAAATCCGGGATCCACAAGTCCTGTGGCTCCTGGATCTAATCGTTGACAGCAGCAATCCGCAGGAGTATATCCGTGAATATTTTGAAGGCGATGATCTGCTAACGCCGCTCAACCGGCGGCGCGGTATTCCGATCGGTAACTTAACAAGCCAGTTCTTTGCAAACATCTACCTCAACGGTTTTGATCATTTTGTCAAAGAGGACCTGAAGTGCCGCCACTACATCCGCTATATGGACGATTTTGTGGTGCTTGAGACGGATAAGGCATGTCTGCATCAAGTGAAACACGAAATGGAAGATTACTTAGCGGGGTTGCGTTTGAAGTTACACGTCCATAAGTGCCAAGTTTTCCCTGTCAAAGACGGCACAGATTTCCTGGGCTATCAGGTATTTCCAACGCATCGCAGGCTACGCCCATCTTCTGTCCGGCGTGCGAGACGGCGGTTGCGACAGTTGAGAGACGATTATGAGTCCGGTAAAGTCTTATGGTCAGATGTGAACCACTCCGTGCAGAGTTGGCTCGGTCATATCAAGCATGCCGACACTTACGACTTACGCCGTGCGATTTTTTCACAGACTGTTTTTCGCCGTTCAGAATAGATTTCAAAAGCGTGTCGCTTTCCGCACTGCTTTTTGCGGTCAGCCCACGAGGTTTCAAGCCGAGGTTCCCGCGTGTTGCGCGGCGGTTCCTGGCACAATAATGCAACCAACGTGCGGGTCGCCAACCGCAACAACAATACGCCAACGAATACGAACAACAACAACGGTTTTCGTTGCGCGAAGACTCTTGTCGAAAAACATTTTCGGATTGCCAGAGTTGGTATGCCTCCGATGTAGGTGAGTCGTATCAAGTGTGCACCAATGAAGAGTCCAAGGCTTGAGACCTGTGTTCATCTCTCTGAGATGAGCCGAAGATACAACCCGAGGTGTGATAGTGCGTAGGCTTTCTGCCGAATGCCATCACACCTCTTTTTCTTTTCAAACGAAAAAATAGATGCCATTCTGTAACGCCTTAAATCTTAACGACTTAACCGCTTGCGTCTCCAATCTACGTAAGGGGTGGCGTTTAAGTTCGTGATTTGTTTATGGGCGGGGTGTTCGTGCCTCGCCTTTTTTGTTGTTTTCATTCCAAAAATTCTGTATAATTCCTTTAGGAAAAAATGAGGCGTTTCCTGAAAGGCGTAAACGATGTTTAAATCTATTTTCGGTTTCTTGCTCTGTTTGTGTACAATTATGTTTGCTTCGCTATCTTTTGCTGAGTTAACTCCTCAAGACCTTAAAGAAATTCGCTTGATCGTCAAAGAGGAAATTGACAAGGAGCTCACACCTATAAAAGCCGATATTGTGTCTTTAAAAGAGGGTTTTGCGCGATTAGATGCCCGTTTAACCGGGGTTGAAAAACAGATCGCAATGGTTGCAAACCTTGTATTCGCTTTGATAGCACTCATAGTGGTAGCTGTCGGTATCCCACAGATTATCATGACTTGGCGTAGTCGGAAGGAGAGCGCGTCAGAGATGCAGATCGCAGCACTCATACAAGAACAAAGTAAGATGCTGAGTTCACTCACAGCCGAAGTAGAAACGCTCAGAGAAAAAGTGTATTATTATTTTAATGAGCCTCAATGATTAGAAGTACCTTACTTGAGGTGACACGTTATATCACAAAAACGATCCCAAAGTATTGGTATAATAGATTCCACCTCGCTTGTAAGGGGGAATAGAGCGTTCTTTTTCCGAACGGGCTGGGAAACCCAGCCCCTACACAAGAAAACTGATATGCGGTTTTTCTATCTTACACTTGTAGTTGTTATTCTAATACCCACGACGCTGCAGGCGGTCACCTTTGTTGATGTCACAGGAGAAGCGGGTATCCATTTCCGACATTCGAGCGGAACGCGTTCCAGTCTACTCCCTGAAGATATGGGGTCTGGTGCTGGTTTTGCTGATATAGATAATGATGGGGACATCGACCTCTATATTGTCAATATCCCCCATTCATTTACACAAGATGTCAGTCCCGATAGCAAGACGAATGTTCTCTATCGTAATAACGGCGACGGTACGTTTACAGATATAACGCACATCGCCGGTGTTGGGCATCAAGGGTACGGCATGGGGTGTGTCTTTGCTGATTACGATGGGGATGGCAGCGTTGACCTGTATGTAACGAATTATGGTGCGAATGTCCTGTATCGCAACAACGGTGATGGTACCTTTCGTGATGTGACGAAAACTGCCGGTGTCGGTTGTGAATTGTGGAGCACGGGTGCTGCTTTCGCAGATATTGATGGTGATAGCGACCTGGACCTATATGTTTGCAACTATGTTACCTACGATTTAGAGAAACTTGAGCAGATGCAGGCGGAGTCCTTACAATCTGGTAAACCGGTGCCGAGTGCGCTGAATCCACATGTCTTTGAGCCACAGGATAATGTTTTCTACCGTAATAATGGGGACGGTACCTTTACGGATGCAACTGCTGAATTAGGGATCGCGGCACCCGGTGGCAGAAGTATGCAGTGCCTCTTCAGCGATTTTGACAATGATAATGACGTGGACCTCTATGTGGCAAATGATACTTCCGTGAACTATGTTTATCGCAATGCGGGTGATGGTACTTTCACGGATGTGAGTGATGAATCCTGGGCGGCTGATTTTCGGGGGTCTATGGGATTGAGTGCTGGCGATTATGATGGCGATGGTGACGTTGATCTTTTTATGAGTCACTGGGTGGATGAAGAGAACGCGCTTTACAGAAATCTTTTGGCGGAATCGGGTTTACAAGCCCCTCCTAATAGTGCACATATCAGATTTGTTGATGAATCCTATTCTGCGATGCTGGCTGAGGTAAGCCTCAAACAGATTGGATGGGGCACCGCACTCTTTGACTACGATAACGACGGCAATTTGGACATCTTCGTTACGAATGGAAGTACCTTCCAAGAACTCAGACAACCCGAAATACTTATCGCACAAACGGATGCTCTGTTCCACAATAACGGTGACGGCACTTTCAGCGATGTCAGTGAGATGACTGGCATCATGGCACTTCCGACCCGCGTTGGGCGTGGTGCGACGTTTGGGGACTACGACAACGATGGCGATGTTGATATTTTCATCGTCAACAACCATGCCGCACCGATTTTATTGCGCAACGAGGGTGGCAATCGCAACAACTATCTGCACGTTGAACTCATTGGAACAGCCGAGAACCGGAATGCTATCGGCGCGAAGATTCAACTCAAGACAGCCGATGGGATACAGATACGAGAGGTTTATGCCGGTGAGAGTTATATGTCCTCTAACAGTTTCATTGTTGAATTTGGTGTCGGAAATGCCACACAGGTAGAAACATTACAAGTTACATGGTCGAATGGAGACACACAAGCCCGTCATAATATACCGACAAACCAACGCATCCGTGTGACGCAGGAATAGCGGGGGAACAGTTGTCAGTACGATTTTTCTGCGAAAAAATCTTTCGGTTTTCAGTTGTCGGTAAAGAGAAGACTTTATATATCAAGTTCCGCTCTTAACCGATAACTGATAACTATTCTCCTGAAAACTGAAAACGGATACTGCCAAATGCGCAATTATTTTTACTTATCTATTTCTATATTCTTAATCCTGCTCGCGTGCGGTGAGGATGCGACAATTAAGCGCGGCAAAGCACTTCTTGAAACAGGCGACACGACTGCTGCGATTCAGCAGTTTGAGGCGGCACTTCAGCAGAATCCTTCCAATGCGGAGGCTTACTATCAACTCGGCTTGGTATATGAAGGGTTAGGAGATGCTACACAATCGAGTAACGCTTTTAAAAGTGCAGTGCAGTTGGCTCCAAAACGTGCAGAAGTCGCGCTTGCCCTCGGGCGCGTCTATTGGCACAATGGCGAGCGTTCTCTTGCGGTTGCCCAGTTTCAAAGCCTGCTTAGCGATTCTCCGAAAAAAGAGATTCTCCTTCAATTGGCGGGACTTACTGGCGATGCCTACCACGTCCAACGCCTCCGTACGGAAGGCAGCGATGACTACGAGCAGACCTTTACCGAAAAAGGGAATATAATGACGTTTACTGCGAAGTATAACGACGACTATAGTCCCGCAATCTCACCTGATGGAAAGTGGGTTGCCTTCGCCTCAAATCGTCTCCAAAACGCCGAATTGTATCTCATAGATCTCACGGATGGTTCACTTCGCCAACTCACACACACTGATGAACTTGACGAATATATGCCCGTTTTTTCACCGGACGGGAAGTCAATCGCCTTCGCTACAGAACGTACTCGCGGGGGGATGATGTTGCCCCCTATCCAAGCGAGCGGTTCTGATCCGAGCCGGGCGTCTATCTATCTCATGGATATCGACGGGCGAAACCAGCGTCCGTTAGTTGATGTCGATGGTGCCGACCGCGCCCCCGTCTTTTCACCCGACGGACAAAAAATCGCCTTTGAATCCAAAGCACCCACACAGGAGGCCCCAAGCACGCCTGGGAGTACCGAAAATAACGACACATTGGAAATCTATGTCATTGATATTGATGGCAGTAATAAGACGCAGCTGACGCATAATGACGTGGACGACGGACACCCTACGTGGTCGCCGAATGGGAAGCAGATCGCCTTTTCTTCAATGGTAGAGGACATCTATCAGATTTTTATTATTGATGCAGCAGGCGGTACAGCAAAGCGGTTAACTTTTTCAAATGCGAGTCATTATCACCCGACTTTCAGTGCTGATGGTAAACGGATCCTCTATGTCTCGAACGCACATAACCATTATACGCTCTGGATGATGGACACTGACGGTTCAAACAAGACCCAACTGACAAACCACATCGGTGCACATTTTGAACCGAGCCTCTCACGCGATGGTAAGAAGTTGGTATTTAGTTCTGACCGTTCGGATCACATGCGCATCTATCTCATGGATTTGACGCAACCTGTTCAGAAGGAAGCATTAAAGGCGAGATTAGCAGAAGAATAGTTTTCAGTTAACAGTTAACGGTTAACAGTTAAGCCTTTTGTGGTCGTCAGCTCCGTTGTAACATCCACAAGAAAATTGGATAACACAAAATCAGTACTGAAAACTGATAACTAATGACCATTATGCGACAATTTTATTTTATTTTCCTGATTCTTCTCATCATTGCCGGTTGTGATACAGATACACCACCAGATAAGATGGATCCGGAATTGGCTGCACAGTATCAGCGCGGTATTGATGCTTTAGATAGGCGCGCCTTCGCCGAAGCGGAACAAGCGTTTCAAACGTGCCTGCAGATGGATGCGAATGCACACGATGCGCGTATGCAGTTAGCACGTACCTACATTAGACAGCTGAAGTTTGCCGCCGCTGAGGTGGAATTACAGATGTTAATAGGACTTCTGAAGCAGCATCGGTTAGAAACCGATGCTAGAGCGAAGGATAAGTTATCAAGGGCATATCTGACGTTAGCACAGGTTTTTAGTTACCAACAACGGTTCTCTGATTCTACGGCTGCGCTTACGAACGCATTGGAAGTCAACCCCGGCGATACCGATGCACGTATTAGGCTCGGTTATTTTTTAGGTGCGCCGCAACAGATGCTCGTGCCGGATCTCTCGGCATCTAAACGCCAGTTTGAGAAGGTCCTGGAACTTGAACCGAATAATCTGGAAGCGATGCTCCAACTCGGTTTGGCTGAATTCCGGTTAGGTGAAGCGGAGAAAGCCGCGGCACGATTTGAAAATATCATCCAAAATTATCGTCGGCACTCTGGGGCATACTACTACCTCGGTGTCTACCATCTCCGACACGGTAATCTCGAAAAGGCGGTGACAAATTTCAAAGCATCGCTCCGTCTCAAACCCCGCGATCCTGAAACCCTATGGAACTTGTGGACAGCATATAGCAAACTCGGTGGATACCCCGAGAAATTACCGGAGGAGTTTAAAATCCAAACGGAATGGGAGCAGGAGGGAAGAGTGGAAGCGGGAGGGAAGATTGGAAGTCCAGTCTTCCAATCTTCCAATCTTCCATCCAAAAGCCAATTTACCAATGTCGCGCCTGATTTGAAGATGGACAAAGTTGACGGGGGTCGCGGGAGTGCTTGGGGAGATTATGATAACGATGGTGATGAAGATATCGTTGCAGTCGGCACTTACCAACCGCACGCGTTGTATCGCAATAACGGGGATGGTACCTTTACAAATGTCGCTGAGCAAGCAGGTATCGCTGATCCGAGAGGCGGTTGGGGTTCACTTTTCGCAGATTACGACAACGACGGTTCCCTCGACCTCTATATCACCCGTGGGGGTTGGTCCGGCGCAGCGGAGAATACACTCTATCATAACAACGGTGATGGTACTTTCAGCGATGTCACACACGCCGCGGGTGTTGCCGATCCGCAGAGCAGTTTTTGCGCCGCGTGGGCGGATTACGACAACGACGGTTATCTTGATCTTTACATCGCAGACGGGGTTATCGGCGATGGTGCCGCCAATGTCTTATACCATAATAATGGGGATGGCACGTTCACGAATATCGCTGAGAGTGCGGGTGTCGCGAATACCGGTAATTCCCTCGGAACTGCTTGGGGGGATTACGATAAGGACGGGTATATTGATCTACACGTCGTCAACTTCGGGCAGTCCAATGTCCTCTATCGTAACAATGGCGATGGCACGTTCACAGATGTCACTCCGACAACTGGCATGAATCTCCCTGTTACGGACGCTTTTGTTACCTTCTTTTTAGATGTTGACAACGACGCGGATTTGGACATCTTCATCTCGAATTCAGGTTCGTTTCAAGCCTTTATCGCCGGGCAAATCACTGGGACGGCCCCCCACGATGGTGACCGACAGGTACTTTACCGGAACAACGGAGACGGTACTTTTACCGATGTTACCCGTGAATCGGGACTCTATCACGCTTTTGGCGCGATGGGGGCAAACTTCGGCGATATTGATAGCGACGGCTATTTGGATATTTACCTCGCGACGGGTGCACCGCAGATGGGGCGGCTCGAACGTGACGCGCTCTTTCGCAACAACGGCGATGGCACTTTTACCGATGCCACGTTCGCTTTCGGGTTAGGGAACATCGGGAAAGGACACGGTGTAACTTTCGGAGATGTTGATACGGATGGCGATGTGGACATCTACGTTCCCGTCGGTGGTGCGTTCATTGGCGATCAGTGGCACAATCTCTTCTATCAGAATGCCGGTGCAGGAAACAATTGGCTTACTTTGAAACTGGTCGGTGTCAAGAGCAATCGAGACGGCATTGGTGCCAAAGTAACTTTGCGGGTTGGTAATCGCGTGATCTATAGAGAGGTTAGCGGTGGCTGCGGTTTCGGTTCGACGAACAGTCTGTCTCTTGAAATCGGTCTGAAAGCACACACAAAAGTTGACACGCTTGAAATCGTCTGGCCCTCCGGTCAAGTGGATACACATCGGGATTTATCTGTCAATCAAAAATTGGTTGTCACTGAAGGAAAAGATCTATGAATGCCAGATTTCAATGCACAGGACCTGTTATTTCTCATAGAGTCAGTCAAGAATTGTAAGTCCACCCAAATGAAGATTGAGAATTTAATCGGGTAATTTTCAGTTTTTTATCGGACCCGGTGCGGTTCCAAACCGCACCTACCGGACCTGGAGTAATATGAAAGTCATGTCGGAAGGGTTTGTAACCCCGAATTCTCCCAAGTCTGCTTTGCTTTCAGTAGATGAGATGGCACTTTTCGTTGATTACTATCAACTGACAATGGGGCAAGCCGATTTCAACGCGGATCATAATGCTATTA
Source organism: Candidatus Poribacteria bacterium (assembly GCA_009843785.1). Lineage (GTDB taxonomy): Bacteria > Poribacteria > WGA-4E > WGA-4E > WGA-3G > WGA-3G. Next base: position 27,378 of record VYCT01000319.1, read on the forward strand.
TTACAGCGAACTATTACGTCCGTAAAATCCCACAGGGTCAATATCTCATTGCTGCCGGGTTGGAACAGGTCGTCCACTACATCTTAAATTTGCGTTTTACGGATGCGACACTCGACTGGTTGGCAGCACGTGGGGATCTGAGTGCTGACTACCTCGCTTCACTCAGAGATTTCCGGTTCGACGGCTCCGTTTTCGCGGTTCCCGAAGGCACGCCTGTTTTCCCGAACGAACCGATTATCAACGTCACAGGCAGATCCAGAGATGTCCAACTATTTGAGACCTATCTGCTCTGTGTCATGAATTTTCAGACGTTGATTGCTACGAAAGCCGCTCGGATTGTGCAAGCCGCGCGCGGTAGACCTGTTTTTGATTTCGGCGCGCGCAGGGCACACGGCAGGGATGCGGGTATCCTTGCGGCGCGCGCCTCCTTTATCGGGGGTGCCAGCGGCACGTCGTTGGTGCTTGCCGGGTGCTACTTCGATATTCCGTACGTTGGCACAATGGCACATAAATTCATCTCTGAACGTCCAAGCGAGTTAGCAGCTTTCCGTGATTACGCCGAAGCGTTCCCGAATAACACGACACTCCTGATTGATACGTACGATACGCTTGAAGGTGCGCGGAACGCATGCATCGTTGCGAAGGAGATGGAAGCGCGTGGTACACGGTTACGCGCAGTCCGGCTGGATAGCGGCGATCTCTTAACGCTTAGTAAACAGGTGCGTCGTATCCTTGATGCTGAAGGGCTGGATTACGTTCAGATTATCGCGAGCCATGACCTGGATGAGTTCCAGATAGACACACTGCTCAGCAACGGTGCACCGATTGACAGTTTCGGTGTCGGCACGCGGCTCGCTACCGGTGCGAACTTCAATTCATGGACAGGCGAAGGCGGTCCCTCTGCCCTTGGGGGTGTCTATAAGGTGGTCGAAAGCGATGGTAGGCCTGTCGGGAAACAGTCGCTTGATGAGCCGTCGAAAGCGACGATACCGGGTAAGAAGCAGGTTCATCGCTTAACCGATACCGCTGGGAATTATACGAAAGATTCGGTGACGTTGTGGGATGCAGATGTCTCCGAGGGTCAATCGCTTCTCGTTCCGGTCATCGAAGACGGGGAATTGGTGTTCGATTTTCCGACGCTGCAGGCTATTCAGGCACACACGACCGCAGAACTCAAAAGGCTACCCGATTCGCATAAAAGTTTAACGGATGCGATCCCTTATTGTATTGAATTCGATTCGGTTTTGCGTGAAGGTATCTCTTGAATCACAGGAATGATATAACTCCGAATTGTCAAGTTTTCCGCGAGCGTTTCTGTCTCTACGAAAGGCTTTGCCTCCTTCCGATGATCAAAGATGACATAATAGCCTTCGGTAGCACCCTCCGATTTGAGATAAGCCGCGAGCTGCTGCTTACCGGCTTGATAGCGATTCTCGCCTCTCCAAATCTTTGTTTCAATGATATATTTTTGGTTGTTATGTATGAGAATAATATCCATCCGCCCACGACCTGTCTGCGCTTCAATATACATAACGCCGCCAATGCGTCTAACAAACTCATCAATATAAGCGAGGAGGAGGTGGCGTCCTACTGACTCCTGTGGGGTGTCTGGCACTTGTAGAATCCTGAACCCTGCCCGTGCAATAAAATCTCGGAAATTATCAAGTAACCCCGCGAGTTCAATCTGGCCTGTAGGTGTGAGATAATCATCATTTTCTGGAAAGTACTCCTCTTCCAATCCATTTACAAGAGGTTTGAATACCTGTAGGATACAATACAAATAGATCGGATTAAGAATCTCACACATATCATCAGCCCCTCTTTTAATGACCCCATAAGTGGTAAGTTCATCTATTATGTCATTGCGTGGGTTGAAAGGGACACCTTCATCGCGTTCCATAATCCGCATGAGTAATTGCTCAAAACGCGGGTCTCTTTGAACATTAGTCGTCAGATGATCGATGTTCGTGTTCCGTTCTTGCAACAACCGCGCGTGCGCCGTTGTGAAGTGTGCCATCGTAATCGGCTCGGTTTTCGGGATGTCCATCTCCCCAGTCAGAATCTGTGCAAGTCGATTGACAAGCACCGGTTGTCCGGCAGTCTGTTTGTGAATAGCAGTCACGACCCCGGGCGTGAAGATTTGCCCGACTTCATCGGTATACTGCCCAAGGAGTTCTTGTACCTGTTCGAGCGCAAAGTTGGGTAGATGGAACTCCTGCTGAATATTGAAGGGTGAGATCGAGCTGTCGTAATTGAGTTGGATGATGTTCTTGATGCCCACGATACCAACGCTGTGCGGGCATCGCGTCCTACCAGAAAGATAGATACGGCGTAGGGAACGCAGAAATCCGTTGACAGTGCCTTGGGGGATGGCATCAAATTCGTCAATGATGAGGACGACCTTCTGCGTAACTCCAAAGTGTCCATTAAGAAGGTGCGAGAGTTGAGCAAAAAACCTTCTCATAGTTATATGATCGACTATTTGGGGTTTCTCCAAAAATTGCGTGAGTGCCTCGGAAGGCACCTGCCCCCGTCGCTGAAAAACAGTCTCTACTTCTTCATAAATATCTCCGGAGAGGTATCCATAAAAATCGGTCGGGGTGCAGTTTTCGTATTCCTCAAAGTTCAGCTGAATCGGGAAGTAGGTTAAATCTTCAGTGGTGAGTTTATCAAGTGCGAGTCGGAAAAAGGTTGTTTTGCCAGTCTGGCGGGGTGCGAAAAGGACAATATATTTACCCTGTTTAACGCGTGCGATGAAATCGGCAGTCTCCTCTGCGCGCGGGACAACGTAGTTATCCTCAAGATACAAACGACCTTCGGTGCCAAAACGTCTCATGGCTTTTCTCCGATAGATTGGGCTAAGTCTTCATCTATTGTATCACATCCTGGTGTGGAGGTCAATTATAGTTACTGTGTTGAGAGGCGTTTTTGCTTTTCTTTGAGGTAGCGTATCGCCGCATCTGGGTCGGTGGATTGGAGGGTGCCGAGGGTACTGGCTTCTTCAATGAACATCCTCATTTGTACGGGATCATCCTTGAGTAAGGTTTCCGCCTTTTTGTAGTATTCGATGGCTTGGCTATTTTCGGCACGCTCTTCACTGATAGCGGCGAGGTAGATGTAAGCGGCGGCGCGGCGCGGCGATCGCTCGCGATTCTGAAGGAAGGTCTGGAAAACAAAACGTGCTTCATCGTAACGATTGTCATCGTAGTGGACGCGCCCGATGCGAAATTGTGCTCTATCGGCGAAACTATCCTTATATCCGCCAGCGAGATACCGATCGCGTTCTGGGTAGCCGATAGTTGACTCGTAAGCCTGTAATGCTTCGTTGTAGCGATGCAGTTCTCTGTAGAGTTCACCGAGTTGGAAGTTCGCCATCATCGCTTGTAGGGTGTTCGGGTGCGCTGCGATCACCTGTTTGTAAGTTTCGATCGCTTCATTAGGTACGGAAAGCCGCTTCGCGTGAATGAGTCCACTGCGATAGAGAGCTTCAGCGGAATAGGTTGAATCCGGGTGATATTCCGATACCTCCTGATACGCCTCAACGGCTTTTGGGTAATCTCGCAACTGTCGTTCATAGATAGTGCCGATTTGAAACAAGGCACGTGCGGCTTCTACGGGACCGGAAGTTTCGTTGTGAAGCTGTTCACGGAGGTTTTGAATCGCAGCGAGGTGTTGAAGTGTAGTGATTTGTTCTGCTGCCTGCTTTGCCTGCGGTGTATTGGGTGCCGCCGTGACGAGGTTCCGGGCGATATCCAAGGCTAAAGCGAAGTTTTGTTCGGAACGCGCGGTGTCCAACCGTTCCGCTTCGACTTCGGACAGTTGTTGCGTCAACTTCTCAATTCTCTTACCAATCTTTGTTTTCACATCGGACAAACTCATATCGTGCATTGAAATCTGTCCTAAGTATTCTGGATCAAGGTGTGGCAGATAGACGTGGCGGAAGGTTTTAAACGCCGCAATCGCTTTGGGATAGTGCAAGTTCTTCTCATAACAGACCCCCATCCAATAGAAAACGGCGTGCATATTCCAGAAATTGGGGTATCCGTGTTTGAGTCTTTCAAACACGGGAATCGCTAATGAATATTTTTCGGTCGTGCGATGGATATTTGCCATTTGGAAAAGTGCCTCGGCAGCGAAGTTGCTCGTGGGGTAATCATCAACAACTTTCCTATAAGTTGCCATAGCGAGTGCGGACTGGTTGAGGACCGCATGCCTTAAGTTTGCGATACGCCATCTCGCTTCTGGAGCGACCGTCGCCTCTGGATGCGCTTTTAGAAGTGCTTCATACTTCTGGATTGCCTTTTCAGGTTGGTTGAGCTGAGACGGATTCCGATAGAGTTCCGCTATCTGAAATTCGGCAACTATGGCAAGCGGGGTGCCCTTGTATTGAATAGCGATGCGTTGCTGTTCCCTGAGGTCCGCGAGTGCGGTATCGATGTCGCGAATCTTCTGTAAACCCGTCTTATGCGCGAAATGTGAGTCAGGGGCAAGTTTAACCAATCTATTGTAGGTTTCGGTCGCGTCTCGGTAATTGCCCATGCGGCTGTAGACATCGCCTTTCTTAATAATAGCGAGATAAAGTTCTACGGGGGCAATGCCTTTTTTTTCAAGCTTAATGATTTTATCGTAAGCCGCGGCGGCTCTTGCGTACTGATGCGTGTAGTTATAATGAATTTCGCCGATCTGGTAATAGCACAAACTTTTCACAGCGATGTCTTTAGCAGATTTGGCGAGTGACTCAAGTTTGTTGTTGGCTTCTGTGTAACGTCCTGCCTGAACTAAAGTGTTAACCTCGTCAAGCTGCGCGTAAGCGTAGGGGCTGGGTAACCCAACCCCTACGAGGAGGATTACCAGCATCGCGTGTAAGAGAAATGTAAGCCTGCGTGACGTTTCCATTTTTTTTACTATGGGGCCTCCGCGCATCGTTCCACTTCGTTCCACGATGGTTTCTGATTTGGAGGATGCTACCTCTATTGCTAACACTTTTTTTTAAACATATCGGAATCCATCTCGTAATGAAGCAGATCGCTTATGGGCGAGTACGCCGCAAAATAGAGTGGTGCCGAAGTGTTAAATTTGAAAATCCTCAGTTTTTGCTGAGGTCATTCTGCTGTGTGCTGTTCAGGGCTCTGGATTGAAGGTTCTCGAGCTGTTTGTCTGCAACTTTTGTCCAATTTGTGCCTTGTGCCTGCTCTTTCATTCGGTGGAGTTGGCTTTCTGTCTCCCAGGCATCATTTCGGAGATGCTGTGTAATCAGTGCCTCCTCTAAATTCCGTTGGATACCTTGCTGGCGATATTGTTCGATCCGGGCATCCGCGGATTGCGCTTCGGTTAACCGCAAAGTTGGCTGGGGTTGGAAAGGCTTTCCGACTAAAACAACAGCGATAATCAAGGCGATAGCCATACTGCTGACCGCAGCGGTTTTGTACCAGCCGAAAGGCGATCCAAGGTTCGTAAAATAGGCACGGATGCGTGCGAGCAGCGTTTGCTCTTGTTGTGTGGCGGCGAGCCGTTTGTACACGTTCATCTCAATGTCCTGAAGTGCGAGCTCGGGCAGCACGAGTTCTTCTTGTGCCTCGTCTGTTAATTCGAGGACAGCTCTATAGGATTCTACGGCTTCGGTGCAGTCCGCACAATGCTTGAGATGTTGTTCAAAGGGGTCCTCTTCTGCGGGTGGCAGAAGTTCGGCAGCATAATCAATAGCCTGCCCTTCGGATTTTTTACACTTAGGCATAAATTTTTCTCCTTTCTGCGGTATCACGCGCTATCGCGTGACCCCCCATTAAATTTCATTGTTTTCCCACAACGGACGTAGGAGCGTTTGCAGTCGTTTTACTGCGCGGTGGAGGTGAATTTTCACGGTGCCTTCTGCCATATCCAGCGTTTCCGCGATTTCTTTGAGCTGCAAGCCTTCATACCGGCTTAGCATGAAGACGGCTTTCTGTTTCGGGGAGAGTTGATCAACAGCCTCCCGGATGATGATGCCGCGTTCTTTCTCCTCGAGTTGTTTCTCTGGATCGCTATAGAGATCGGTCGCGACGAGATGCGCTTCAGGAATTTCTGTATCCTCCAACGCATAAACAGGGTGACGCGCCTTCGCACGGTGGTAATCAATAGCAAGATTGGACGCAATCTTGTAAAGCCATGTCGAAAATTTGGCTTTCGGTTGCCAACCTTCCAGGGCGCGGTACGCTTTGAAAAAGACTTCAATGGTGATGTCCTCGGCATCCTCGTAATTTCTAACGGAACGTAACAGATACGAGAAAATCTTGGATTTGTAACGTTTCATCAACTCATCGAAGGCATTTTGGCGACCGGCTTGAAACTGAGCGACTAACAATTCATCATCAATCAATTTGTCCATGAGTCCCGACTTGTTGTCAGTGATCTTAAGGGCGGTTTGAGGTTTTGCCTCACCTAACCTAAGGCAGAGGAGGACAATTGCATGCTAACACTTTCTTAAACGGAAGCCATTAAAATAAGTTTACAAAATTTATGCGCGGTTGTCAATATTTTTCGTGAGGTCACTTACCCCCATTTTTTTTTGAGGGTAGTCTGTCGTTGATATTGTTAGG
>VYCT01000344.1 GCA_009843785.1 Candidatus Poribacteria bacterium
TGATAGGGATGATGGGAACAACTGTAACGGGAAATGCCGATGGTTTGTAGTTCCCATCTGGTGCTTTGGTTGGGAATTTGTATTGCGGGTCTGTCAGGAGTTCGTAGACTGCAGCATCCCCCGTTCTAACCCGTTCTCTGGTATTCAATTCCCACTCGACCTTGAGTGCCTCGTGTCGCCCCAGAAAGTCTTGTGTTCCCAATATCGATGTCAAAGCCCAGTAGATATACTCTGTAACCATGCAGCCATAGTCACAGGTTTCATCGGTATAGTGATACCACGCCTCTGCTGGATAGCCGCTCTTGGGGCCATCTTTCGGGACTCGCTCAAAATATCCGCCACGAGCAGCATCCATGCAGTTCGCTAAGGTGGATCCCCGTACCTCCCCGAACACCTCGGGATAAGCGTTAGCATAACCGTGTTGTGTAATGGGATGTAGAATTTCCTCTAATGCGCCGTCGTAGTAATGACCATCGGGGGCATTGATTTTGCCATCAACAAGGAAATCCGGCTTGGTTTCTTCGCCATAGAGGTCTTGACCAAAGCGATAGCCTGCCTCTGCTAACAGCCTCATGTCCAACTGCTTCATCTCTGCCTCTGTGCCGGGCATAATGATGAAAACCTTTCGGCTCACGAGGTGACTGAGAACAAGCGTGTTGTCAGGAATACCGTCTTCGTCGTTATCGAGGTATTGTGCCAAAACACCTGCGGCGTGAGAGAGTTTATCTTCGGGGGTTGTTTGGCTTGCGAAGATGTGAACACCGAAAACGTTGACGTATTTGTCAGAACCGACTTGTCTGAAAGCAGAAAATTCGTTCGGTAGCTCTACAATTTCGATTTTCGGTGTTACTTCAATGCTTTCCATTACGGTGTCGCTCATAATTTGAGATGATGCCAGCCCCATTAAAGCCAGCAGGATTCCAATGGTCATCAAGTTCTTTGAGATAGAAGCCGCGCGCTTTAGCGGGAGTGGGTTATGCAAATCGAACACCTAACTTTACGTTCTCACCCGGATGCGTTGCGATTTTTGGATATTCGTCCAATAGATCGTCGAAATCGACAACAGGATAAATAACAGGCTCAGACTTCAGACTGCCATCATAAAGGAGCCGCAAACTGATTTCAAAGAGTCTGCCTTCATTCCAATTCGGATATTCGGGGTTCGGTTCGCTACAGGCGCGTGAGAAGATAATCGTGGGTCGATTGAAATGCGCTTCGGCACCGAGGTCTAATCCTGCTGGGTAGATACCGGGCCATGCCCCGGCGACAACCGTTCCCAGATACGTCACACCGCGGATCGCTGCTTGGAGTGCTGTATGATGCCCGCTATATTCAATACAAACATCAGCACCGCGTTTGTTGGTGGCTTTTTTAATCTCCAAACCGGCATCATCTGTTGTAGGGTCAATAACGATATCAGCACCACATTCGAGTGCAACATTACGGCGCAATTCGAGCGGATCGACACCAATGACAGGGTAGGCACCGGCTAATTTGGCGAGCTGCAGTGCCATGAGTCCAATGCCACCCATTCCAAAGACTGCCACGGCATCACCAATGCGGACATGACCGTCGCGCACTGCACCGAGGGCAAAATCCGTCGGGTCCAAACAGACGGCTGCTTGCCAAGGCACCCCCTCAGGCAGTTTACGGACACCGGCTGCGCCCCAAACATTTTCCTCGCGAAAGGAGCTGTGCCGAAAAACGCGGTCTCCGACCTCAAATTCGGTAACGTCCGCCCCAATCTCGGTGACTTCACCCACACACATGTTCCCAAGTCCTGAAGGATAGTGCACCATTCCGGAGGTGTTCGCTTGAAAGACCTTATATTCTCCATCGTAGCCACCGCGTGGGCCGGCATACCCTTTATACGATGCCATCTCTGAACCGTGTTTGGCTGCACCAAACTGGCTCTTGACTCGAATTTCATTTCCTTGTAAGGGTTGGCTTTCATACTCCCGGAAAGCGACCTGTTCTTGTGCCGGTGCAATGAGTTCTCTTGGCATATCAGTTAATTTCCTTTTTTTAATTTACCTTGCGGAGAAACGACGTGGAATCTAAGTATAACACACTTTTCTCTGGAGTCGCCTTCCACTTCGTTTCAGGCTTGGTTTTCGATTTTAGTCAGCGATCGCTTGGTAGTAGAGAATGCGAATTCTCTCCGCGAGATCGCTACCGCCCGGATGCAATTGACACATAAAGAGACCAAGCATCTGTTCTCGAGGATCAATGAAAAAACTGGTAAAGAAGAAACCGCCCCCGCCATACGCCCCAACTGACCCAATATCTCTGAGATCTGATGCGTCGCGGACAATGCTAAAGCCGAAACCGAACCCGGAACCGAGACCCATAGCAGCGAGTTGATCTGTCGTCATAAATTCAACAGTCTTTCGGCTTAGCAATCGGATGCCGTCAAGTTCTCCACCGTTGAGCATCATCTGTGTAAAACGGGCGTAATCAGAGGCAGTAGAGACTAACCCGGCACCGCCAGAGAAATAGGTCTGTGGACCGTTGTATGGGTAGTCGGTGGAGTAAATCACGGAACCTTGTACTGTCGGTTCTTTGGATTTTGGCATGATCGGACCACCTCCGGTTCGCTCGTACACTGTCGCAAGCCGTTCACGCTTCGCTTCCGGGATAAAAAAGTGTGTGTCTGTCATACCGAGCGGTTTGAAGATACGCTCAGCGAAAAACTGATTGAGCGGCATCCCTGATACGACCTCAATGAGATAACCGAGTACATCTATTGAGAGGCCGTACTCAACTCTTTCACCCGGTTGATGCAACAAGGGGATCGTCGCCAACACTTTCATCTTCTCCGCAAGGGTGCTCTCATCCTGCAGAAGCCCGTGGGTGATGCCCGCATCGTTGTATTTCGGGCCGAGTCGTTCATTCCAGTGATACGTTAGACCAGACGTGTGGGTAAGCAGGTTCCGAATGGTAATCTGCCGTGTTGCGGGTACGGCGGATGCCGAATCTTCAGCATCTTCCGGCGGCAACACGTGCATCTCCTTGAACGCTGGAATGAACTTTGAGACCGGCTCGTGTAACCGAAAATGCCCCTCTTCATAAAGCATCATCACAGCGACACTCGTGATCGGTTTCGTCATTGACGCAATACGAAAAATGGTGTCGGGTGTCATCGGTTTTCCAGCCTCAACATCCATCATACCGTAAGTGCCCAGATGTGCGATCTTTCCGTGTCGGGCGAGCAGTGTAACGCCGCCAGGGATTTCCTGCTGCGCGACATACTTTTCCATTACTTTATCAACTCTTGAGAGCCTTTCGGTAGAAATCCCAACTGCTTCAGGCACCACTATCGGGAGCTCATGACTGAAGGCAGATACCGTCAGCATCAGCAAGAACGAGATATAGACTAAAATTCTGCCAGTTTTTTTCATCGAAGTCCTTCTTCTTTTACGCCAAAATGTCGCGGACGACGTGTCCGTGGACATCGGTGAGACGGAAATCCCGTCCTTGGAAGCGGTAGACCAGTTTTTCGTGGTTAATTCCGAAAAGGTGTAGCATTGTGGCGTGGAAGTCGTGTACATGGACGATGTTTTCAACGGCATTGTATCCCAACTCGTCGGTGTTGCCGTAGCTGATACCGCCTTTGACACCGCCTCCCGCCATCCACATTGAGAACCCTTTGATATGATGGTCGCGCCCGGTACCTTGTGCCATCGGTGTCCGACCGAACTCGCCACCCCAGATGACTAAAGTTTCATCTAACATACCACGCTGTTTCAGGTCGTTGACGAGCGCGGCGGTTGCCTTATCCACATAGCCTGAGGTTGTTTTGATAGCGTTTTCAATCCCGCCGTGGTGATCCCAACCGCGATGGTAGAGTTGGATAAACCGTACACCGCGTTCCGCCAACCGCCGCGCGAGGAGGCAGTTTGAGGCGTAGGAACCGTCGCCCGGTTTCGCGCCGTACATATCGAGAACATGCTGCGGCTCTTTAGAGATGTCAGTCAATTCGGGGACACTCGTCTGCATTCGGAACGCCATTTCGTACTGACTAATACGTGTCGAGATGGTTGGATCATCCACGGTCTCGTCAAGCATGCCGTTTAACGTTTGCACGGCATCTACAACATCGCGCTGCTGTTCTGTGTTCACGCCGCCAGGGTTGGTGACATAGTGAACAGGATCGCCGGTTGAATGGAACTGGACCCCTTGAAATTGACCGGGGAGGAAGCCGCTATGCCACTGCCGGGTTGCAATCGGTTGGTCCTGTCCGCCGCCAGAGGAGGTGAGAACAACATAACCCGGTAAGTTTTCGTTTTCACTGCCAAGCCCATAGAGCAGCCACGACCCCATGCTCGGTCTACCAGCGATTGCAGTACCGGTGTTCATGAACGTGTGTGCCGGGTCGTGATTGATCTGCTCGGTTTTCAGGGAGCGGACGATGCAAATATCGTCGGCGAGGCTTCCGATGTGTGGGAACGCTGTACTCATCTCTTGACCGGATTCGCCCCATTTTTTGAATTCATGTGTGGGCCCCAAGCACTTAAGCGAATTCGCTTGTCCTTGGAGTTGCGCAATAGGCTGTCCTTCGGTGAAAGACTTTGGCATCGGTTGCCCGTGGAGTTCTGCGAGTTTTGGTTTGTAATCCAAAGTCTCCAGATGCGAGGGCCCGCCTGCCATGCAGAGATGGATAATGGTTTTTGCCTTGGGTGGCACATGGGGTGTGGTAATAATTCCGGGCCATCTCTCAACCTCGGTTGCAGCATTGATAATTGAGGGGCTCAGTAAAGATGCAAGTGCAAGGGATCCGACACTCCGCACCGTTTTCCCAAGAAATGTGCGCCTCGTCAGGCGAAGATTGGTTTCTTCATGAATATCTATAGCCATACCTAAAACCTCCTGTCCATTCAGATCGTCCGTGTTCAATTAGGTTTCTCATAATTGACTTAGCCTTACTTCTTACTCACAAAACCTCTGTTAACAAAGCGGACCATGAAGTAGACTAACCAAGTCAGTCCAAATACAATGAAAAAAGTTACCAAAAAAGATTCCTTGGAATTATATATATTAAGGTCTACTACTACATTCAAGATGCAAGCTAAAATGCGAAATAAAATAGATAATAACAACGTCACTCT